>NZ_JBHSEB010000014.1:0-4667 GCF_042651925.1 Catenibacterium sp. GCM10023432
TAAATTATTCAAACTTGTTTTTAAGTTCGTCTTTTTTTATACGTTTTGATTGATTTTTGTTTCACACTTTTCCTCCCTGTCCTTGCAACATTATAATCCTGTTTTATACTATATGTATAATATATATTTTATATAGAATCTATAGGAGATACATATGGAACTAAAACAGATGAAATACTTTAAGACAATTGTAGATGAAGGGACTATAACACAGGCTGCACGTGTATTACATATTTCACAGCCTCCTCTTTCTATGCAGTTAAAAGCGATAGAAGAAGAATTAAATACAACACTGATAGAGAGAGGACATCGTCATATCACATTAACGCCTGCAGGGCACTTATTTTATCGTAGATGTAATCAGATGTTGAATTTATATGAACAGACAAGTAAAGAAGTACTAGGAGCTGCTACACAGATCTTACGTTTTGGGATTACTTCTTCTAATGGTTATTTAATTACACATGATCATATGGATGTGTTTAGAAAGAAATATCCTAAGTTAGATATTCACATGAAAGAAGGAACAACCTATGAGATGATGGATGCCTTGCTAGCTCATGAAATAGATATTGCGTTAGTCAGAACACCTTTTGATTCTACAAATGTGAAATCATTTTTATTTAAGCCTGAACCAATGATTGCGGTAGGACCTTCTACTCTTGTGAATGAAAAAAAGAACCATCTCATTGATTATCGAGATGATCCTGTTTTGATTCACAGACGTTATCGTCAGTTTATAGTAGATTATTGTTTAAATGAACTCCAATTCCAGCCACATATCCCTATTATCACAGATGATATACGTACTGCCTTAGTATGGGGTTCTATACTTGATCAGGTGGTTATTATACCTGAAGCGGCTATACCGTATATAGACTTAAATTCACAGACCTATACTAAACTTAAAGATAAGGGTCTCTATACATCTGCAGCTTTTATCACAAGAAAAGAAGAACTATCTCCAATCATAGAAACATTTATTTCTTTAATTATCAAAGACTACAAGATTTAGACTATTCTTCTTTACTTCTAAATGATAATGAGATGCTTTTACTTCTTCACCATCTAGGTTACATGGATACTGAGATTCTACATCCACTTCATCTACAGTAAAGACATGAGCATGTTTATCCTGATCAAGTGTTTCACTTACTATCTTCTTAATATATAAAGGAATGAGACCCTTATTAATTTGATCAAGAATCACAATATTCATGAGACCATCTTCTAATGATGCATGAGGAGCAATCTTATAACCCCCACCATAATATTTTGCATTGGCACAGGCACATAAAGTAACAGGACCTTCATATAATAGTGTTCCATGACTGGTCATCTTAATATGATAAAATGGATATTGGACAAAGTTTCTTAGAATAGAATACTCATATTGATGTCCTTTAAACATCTTAGGAATCTTCACATCATCATGAACATGATTTGCAATCACGCTATCACAGCCAAAACAGGCATTATTAATAAAATAACGATTATTCATTAACACTGTATCAATAGGAACTGTTTTACCCTTTAAAGACGCTTTAAGTACTTCTTTATAATCATTATTCTTAGAAATCATCTTAAAGAAGTCATTTCCTGTTCCATAGGGAATAACTACTAGTTCATGATGTGTACCTACAAGTCCCTGAATTACCTGATTCAACATACCATCCCCACCAACACTATAAAAACGTGTTGGTTCTTTATAATGTTTAATAATCTTCTTGGCGTGATCAGGATAAGTACTCATGAAAATATCATAATCATAACCCTGCATGACTTCTCTAATTGTTTCTATAAATGGATGATGATCATAATCATCATCCACTGGTTTAAGTAAAAATATATGTCTCATTATAGTTCTCCAAAAAAAGACTGGATCAGTATCCAGTCTAGATCATATCAATAGTTTCTAGCCACTCTTTAACGCCTTTGACATCAGTAAATGCCTTTGCACGCTTAAAGTTCGCATTTGGTATCATCTTATTAAAGTGAGCAACGCTCTTCTTGCTGGAATATTTCACATGGCCACGCCAGTTCTTTTCACTTGTACACATAGGCACAATTGTTTTACCTGATAAGTCATAATCCATACAGAATGAATCAATGATTAAAGGTTCATCCTTTTCCCAGCATGGATAAATAAGATACACTGTCTTGTATTGATCAATATCATCAATCTGATTTTTAAGAGTAGGTAATGTATCTAATACATGTTTATTCTTATAATCATGTTTATTTTCTTTAAGTGCTTTTGCGTAAGCTTCTCTTTCTTTTCTATGTTCTTTAATTCTTTCTTTAAAGTCTGTAGAGTACTTCTTAGAAGTCTGTAAACAAAGTAAGTCCCCTTCTGTATATGACTGTACTTGTTTAGCAAGTTTACGTTCTTCTCCATTGAATGAATAATATACAATCAATGTATCACTGAGACCACCTGTAATAGTTAAGGGGGCATCACTTTCTGAATATTTGGTATTATAAGTACATCCCGATAATGTGATCAACATCAAACATAAGAATGTAATGATTGATTTTTTCATAAAAAATCCTCCTCGAATCTCATTATAACATATTTCCTAGAAAAAAAATAATGAGTTCACAATGTGTTCATAGATAAAAAGCATAATAGTACCTGTAAAGAGAAAGCAACTCCCTATAATAATAACAGCTTCCTTTTTACCAAGAGTGATCCCTAAAATAATTTCCAAACTCCCTTCAAAATAACTCTTGAAATAAACAACGATCAGGTATCCCTTCCTGATCGTTTTGTTTTATTTCAATTTTAGATATTCTTCTTCATCCACTGCTTCAAGCCACTCGTTTGAAGCATTTTCATTTGGTACACTTTCTGCAATATGTACAAAATAGCTTTCTGGTGCTGCACCATGCCAATGTTTGATTTCTGGCGCAATATAAACTGTATCACCCACATTGAGTTCCTGAGCAGGTTTTCCCCATTCCTGATAATACCCTCTTCCTGCAGTACATAATAAGATCTGTCCTGCACCATGATGGATATGCCAGTTGTTTCTGCATCCTGGTTCAAAAGTAACATTAGAAATAAGCACTTCCTGATCATTAATAGAATAGAGATAACTATTACCTACAAAATACTTAGCATATGCTGTATTCAATTCACCTATAGGATAAGGACTCTGTTTCTTGATATCTTCTAAAGTATAATTCATGATTATTTCTCCATTTCATGTATACATCTGATCGCATTTAAAGTACGTGGATAACCAATATAAGGCATGCAGTTAGAAATCACATTAATGAGATAATGCGCATCATTACCTACATGGAAGTTTCCACCAATATGAGATTTTAATTGTGGTTCAGTGCCGAGTGCTGATAGAAAACAGAATGTAATCATTTCTCTTTGTGCACCAGTGAGTCCCATTCTTGTATAGTAATCACCAAAGCAGTTACCTGCGAGCCATCTCTTGATATGACGTTCTTCTTCAGGACCACTTGTTTGGAATCCTGTCATATGTTCACCAAAGAGTTCACATTGTTTTTCATTACCAAGTTCTATACGATTGTCTCTATTTGTGGTAGACGCACTCTTTAATGGTTTATTCACATGTTTATTCATAATAGTGAGGAATGGATAAACCATACCAATACCAAGATAGGCTACTGCCTGGTAAAGAACTTCCTGGATTTCATCAGCTGTGAGGTATTTCAATAAGTCTTCTAACATATTTTCAAATAAATCATGAGACTTAGTTCCTACAAGTACTGCAGTAATAGATAAATAACGACTCTTATCATCTAAAGTGGTATCATTGATTACTTCTTCACCAATAAAATGTGAATAAAAGTCATAGAATTCTGGATTTTTGTCTTTAAAATTTTCCATAAACGTATATTTCATAGTCTTCACCTCTACAAGTATTCGGTAGTGTCAAAAATCTATATTACATAGCACAAATACACTGCCCTCAAATTTGTTTATATAAACAGTAAAATGATTACTGAGTATATCTTAGTAATCATCTTTTTTCGTATTTAACTAAAAAAAGATGAAACAACCTGTGTTATACTTTTAGCGCGAACAAAAAATATCACGAAAGGATGTTTCATCATGGAAAGTATAACACATTTAATTAATTCTATTGAATCTTTTTCTAAACAAAATTTTAAATTCTCTCAGTATTTTCAGGCTTTGAATCTCCTTGGCAAGATTCCAGATACTGTTTCTCATCGTCTGAATGATATTGATCTTATTCATCATCTTGAAGAGGCTTCAAAACATATTGATTGGCTTAACAGATTCTTTGAGGATAAGATCAATCCAATTACCAGGAAGGAACTATCCAAGCTTAAATCCAGCAAGAATAAAGATGTTCAGATTCCTTATGCAGACTTCAAGATAGATAAGCCTCCTATATTCAGAGATGAGCTTATCAAGCAGATCTCGTTCGAAGACATCATCAGAGAAAGCTACCTGAAACCTGTAAAGCGTAGAAGCGATGACTCCTTTACATTTGAAGGCGTCTGTCCTTACTGTGGTGCCCCTAAAGAGTACATCTATGACAACAGCAGAGGAAGAAGCCAGTATAAATGCAAGGCCTGCAAGAACACATTTACCGTAAAGACTACAATCAGGGAAGATGTTGGAATATACTGTCCCTACTGCAAGCATAAGCTCACTTTGC
>NZ_JBHSEB010000015.1:0-32864 GCF_042651925.1 Catenibacterium sp. GCM10023432
GTTCATCAAAGAACTTGAAATCAAAAGAATTAAAGGCTGACTTGATGTTTAGTGAAAAATCTTGTATCATCAGTATCAACTGACGATTGAAAAGGAACAGTGTTAGAGGGGTAGGATACTTTAACGGGCTGTTTCTTTTCTTTTTCCTTTCTAAATATTTTACATGATTATCATACTACAATCAGATCATAAAAACAGGTGGAAGATTATGCCGTCACAAAAGGCACATTTTCCACCTGTTTATTAATTTAATTTGCGGTTTTATTACTTTTTATTATGGGTAGAGTTTGCGGTTTAACAGACAAGCTCACAAAGGGAAAGGATAAAATCGCTTTTCAGCGACAGGGGGCTTTCGTCCTCGGAATAATTGAGGTTCAAGTCCATAGGGTTCACAAAGTCCCTGCTTGTGGGGGAGATTTTCACTACCTGCCCGCCTAAACGGTTGACAAGCGGCGCATACTCGGCTTCCGGGTCGCATATCAGGATACAGTCCTTTTTGTCTGCCACAAGGAATACGTTAGTGATCTCACGCTTGGCAGAAAAGCTCTTGCCGCTTCCCGGCGTTCCCAAAATCAAGCCGTTAGGGTTTTTGAGCTTCTTCCTGTCCGCAAGTATCATGTTGCTTGAAAGTGCGTTCAAGCCGTAGTAGAGGGCTTCCCCGTTCTGGAAAAGCTCCTGCGTGGTAAACGGCACGAAAATAGCCGTGCTTGACATGGTAAGCCCCCGCTGTATGGGAATGTCATTCAGTCCCAAAGGCAGGGACGACACAAGCCCGGCTTCCTGCTGATAGTCAAGGCGCACAAGGGAACAGTTGGCTTTCTGCGCCACGCCCGCCGTCTGGAATATCTGGTTTTCAAGCTGCTGCCTGTTGTCCGCAAGGTTTACCACAAGGAACGTGAGTAAAAACATTCGCTCGTTGCGGCTCTGCAAGTCCCGCAAAAGGTCTTTGGCGTCCCCGCCGTAGGTGGCAAGGTCGGACGGTATAATATCCATGTCGTAGCCGCTGCGTACCGCCTTTTTCTGCTCGGCTATCTTCATTGCGTCAAGGTCGGTAATCTTGCGCTTTACCGTCTTTATGGCTTCGCTCTGGTCGATACTGCGGATATGCAGGTTTACTAACAAATGCCCCTCTACGTTCAAGAGGTCGGCAAGCAGGCGGTCATTGAGTTCCGGCGCAAGTATCTGTAAGAACGATACCGCCCCGGTCTTGTCCCCCATGTTAAACATTCGCCCATTCTTAAATGCGAATGAGGGCGGTGCGATAAAGTCCTTTGTGGAAAGCCCGGACGGTACAAGCCATTTCCAGTTGAACATGAAACGCCTGTCCCCGTCCGGGTGGAAAATGCCGTGCAGCACTTCAAGCCGTTCTTTCCCGTCAAGGGGCTTGTTTGCCGCCCCTAAGACTTTGAGGTGGTTCAATATGTCCGTTTCCAGTCTGGAGAGCCGTGATTTTGCGTTTTTAAGGCTGTCGGCTTCCAGTGTGAATGTAAGGTACTTTTTCTTGATAAGCCCGTTGTTGCCCTTTGCAAGCTGATTTTGCAGCATGGCGGCGTATTCCTCCCGCACATCATCAAAACCGTCCTGCTGCGGCGGTATGGCGATACTCTTTGCAAAGTCCCCCTCCCCGGCGACACGGTTTATAAAGGTAAGCTGCAAACCCACGGAGCTGTCAAGTGAGTTGTAGAAGTCGCAGAGGGCTTCAAAGGTTGCGGTCTTGTCGTCCGGCTGTGCAAGCTGATAGTTGATGTCGGAAAACTCAATGCTCTTGGAGAAAAGACTGTCCTTTACCCGGCATATCCCGTCCGGGTACATGGTTTCATACGGGATTGTCTGCTGTGCGGTGTGCTTTTTCCCGTCCCCCTTTGCCTGCCGCATGAGGGCGGCTATCTCTTTTTTCTCTGCCCGTGAGAGCTTTATTTTCTCTTTTGCCTGCTGTTTTTGCGGTCTGTCTTTGATAGCTTTTTTTCGCAATGGCTGTTACCTCCCTGTTAAGTTTCCGCTGTTTTTCCAAAACGGCGTAATAGTTTGCTGTCTGGTAGGGTCGTTCCTTTGGCGTGAGGAAAAACACCTTGATGATGTTGCCTAAAATGGTTTCAAGGGGCTGCCCGTGCTTCTCATACATGGCAAGCATGAAAAAGGGCAGCATGACAAGCACCATGATAAAGGTCGCTGCGCTCTGTGGTACGCTGTCCTTAATGAGAAAGAAAAGCGGGACACCCACAACTGCCGCCGCACCAAAACACACAAGCTGCCGCTTGGTAAGGTTTAGCGCAACCTTGCTCTTTACTTTCGTTAGGTCTTTGGGTACTGTGACGTATGCCATTTGTTACCTCCTTTCGCTTGTTAGAATGGCTGCTTTTTTACATGATGTAGGACACCCGCCATTTAGTCATAGACAAGTTAGACTACTTTTTCAGAGATACTTTGTTTTGGGGAAATAGCTTTCAAATGCTGATTTTTCAATGGTTCTCTGAAATCTTTCCTTTATTTCTTGTCATAAATTGCAGAAAAAACTAAAAAAGTTTTTGGCATGATGATATACAATTCATTATCGTGCATATTATATAAGTGTAAGTGACAATATTTGACAAAGGAGAAATGCCTATGACATTACTAATTTTGGGACTAGCCCTAATTATATTGATTTTGGTAATTGTACTTTGCTCTATCCGCAATTCAGATATTTTGGAATTGGAGATTGAGGTAATTCGTCCGTGGAAATTCAAAATAAAAATAGTAAAAAAGGACAAGCCCGCTGCAAAACGAAAAAAGCATAGATCAACATAAAGTTTCTGCTTGTATTACATATTGGCTTGTAAAAATAAAACTGTTGCTAATGTGCGTGGAAAATGCTCTTTGCAATGCTTCCCGTCTTAAAGAGGGAAAAGCAGAGTATCACGGTATAGGCGGCTATGCTGAAAATGGCACTGTGCAGGTTCGCCGCTATTGTCATCTGGTTTACAAGCACGGCGTAAATGCCAACGCATACCATGATGAAAAAGCCCTGTACGCCCAATGCGAACAAGCCTTTTAAGTAATTATTTCCAATGCTTCCCCATTCCCGGTTCGTCATGGTGGCAAAGGGGATAGGCGCAACGGAGCAGGTCAGATATATCTCTATCATTCTGCCGTAAAGGATAACCGTAATCAGCACGGACATTATCTTCATGCACATACTGACAAGGGCGGTTTCCATTACAAGTAAGAGTAGCTCGGGGACTTCCAGTGTTTCCATTGTGGCGGTCATGGTGTCAAGCGTGGCGGCAACGTCAATGGCGGTGTTGGTGTTTATCACGCCCGCCGCATTGTTCACTAAATGCTGTCCCACGTCAAAGACTGCCATAGTAATGTCAAAGACGTGCGTAACAAGATAGACGGCTACCCACGCCTTGAACACATATTTGAAAAACATGAACGTGTCTATGTCATGCAGGCTGTTCTTGTCCGTAATCATGCCGATCAGCTCCACGCATAGGACATAAGTAATGACAATCCCCGCTATGGGGAGAATGACGGTCTGTGAAAGGTTCTGTACCATGCTGAAAATGCCGCCATTCCACCCCTGCGGGGTCTGCCCTACCTGCGCCGCTATCGTGCTTACTTTGTCGTTCACGTCCCCGAACATATTTGACAGGTTTCCGTTAATCGCACCGATTAAGAGTTCCTTTAGCCATTCGTTAATGGCTTCAAATATGCTCTCCATAAGCGGCTACCTCCCGGATTATCTGAACAGCCCGGAAAGCAGCGGGATTAAGGTCGTGCCGATAAGCGCAACGCCGCCGCCCGCCATAAGCTGTTTCATGCCCTGTGATTTTGCTGATGTGCGATAAAGAAGTAATAGAAGTGTAAAAAATTTTGCCGTTCCTATCCGGCACTTGGCCATTGTGTCGGATAGGTCGGGCGTTAGGCTTCGGGCAAGTCAATTTTGCCGACAAAGCTGTAATAAATCTCAATGTCCTGCCTGCGGGTGCCGTTCTCGTCATAGCTGCACTCATGCACGACGATTTTCTCAATCATTTCCCGCAAGAGGGTGGGTGTCAATTCCTCAAAGGCAAGGTGCTTGCGGACAATCCCCATGAATTTCTCGGCGTTAACGGTGGCCGCCTGCGACTTGTCCAGTTCCGCCTGCAATGCGGCGGTGCGGTCTTTCAGTTCCCGCTGCTCCTGCTCATAGTCTGCCGACAGTTCCATGAAACGCTCGTCGCTGATTTTGCCGTTCACATTGTCCTCATACAGCCGCTTGATAATGCGGCTCACTTCGGCAATCCGCTCCTGCGCCTGTTCAAGCTGCTTGGTGGCTGCGGCGGTCTTTCTCTTGCCGCCGATTTCGTTCTGCTGGATCAGCAGCTTTACAAAACGGCTCTCGTGCCTGGCAGCATACTCCGTCACTTGCCGGAGATTGGAGAGGACACCGGCGGTCAGCAGGTCGGTGCGGATAAAGTGCGCCGTACAGTCGCGGGTGCGCTTCTTGTAGCTGCCGCAGATGTAACAGTCCTGCTTGCGGTTCTTGTTCTGATACCGCTGCTGGTACATCACATGGCCGCAGTCGGCGCAGAACAGCATACCAGAGAACAGCCCCACTTCGTCATAGCGGTTCGGGCGTTTGCGCTGCTTGCGTAACTCCTGCACACGCTCCCATGTTTCCGTGTCAATAATCGGCTCATGGTGGTTCTCAAAAATGGCCTGCTTCTCAATGGGATTTTCTACGCTGTGCTTGGTCTTGTAAGAGGGCTTTTCCGTCTTGAAGTTTACCAGACAGCCGGTGTACTCCCGGTTTTCGAGGATATGAACGACGGTGTTCGTCGCCCATTTACACTCATAGCCGGGGTGGTAGCGGCGTGTGCTGCCTGTCCTGCGGTATTCCAGCGTCCCCGGCGTGGGGATTTGCTGTTCCGTCAGCATACGGGCAATCTTGGTCGGGCCGTTCCCCGCAAGGCAAAGCTGGTAAATCTGCTGGACAACCGGCGCGGTTTCCTCGTCAACGATATAGTTCTCGTCCTCGTCCATGAGGTAGCCATACACCGGCTTGCTGGTAACGGGCTTGCCGCTCATGCCTTTTGCTCTTTTAACTGCCTTGATTTTCTTGCTCGTATCTCTCACCAGCCATTCGTTGAACAGATTTCGCAGAGGGGTAAAATCATTGTCCATGCCGCCGTTTGCGCTGTCCACATTGTCGTTGACAGCGATAAAACGCACGCCCTTTTGAGGGAACAGCATTTCCGTGTAAAACCCTACCTGCAAGTAGTTTCGCCCTAACCGGCTCATGTCCTTGACAATGACCGTACCAACTTTCCCGGCTTCAATGTCCGCAAGCATGGCTTGAAATCCGGGCCGCTGGAAGTTCGCGCCGGAATAACCGTCGTCGGTGTACCAGCGCAGATTGGTAAAGCCGTTCTGTTTTGCGTAGGTTTCGAGTATCCTTTTTTGGTTCGATATGGAATTACTCTCGCCTTGCAGCTCGTCCTCATGGGACAATCTCGGATAAAGGGCGGTAATGAGGTTTTGGGTGGCTTGTCTTAACATAAAATCCTCCGTTTCCGACAGCCAGCCCCACTATTCCGTGGTTTCATTGTACCACGGAACAGCGGGGGCTGTACAGCGGCAAAAGCGTTAAATTTGCTTCTTTACAGTCGGTCAAATTGCCGGTTTTTGCGTAGCAGCGGCTTCCGCTTCCAGTACCCGCGCCATTTTGTCGGCGGCGGTGGTCGTGGTATCTTTCTTGAAATAGCCGGACACGACAAGGACGGAATTGCCCATGCGGATTTCCGTCACGCAGTCGGGGCGGCGGGCGGTGCGGGTGTCGTGCTGCTTGTTATCTGCCATAGGCAATACTCCTTTCAGTCGGTAATCAGTTTCTTCATGCTCTCCATTTTCCGCTTGGCGGTTTCCTGCCGGAAGTTGTCGCCGGTAAAGCGTACCGGGACGCACATGGAAAGCAGCCGGTCATAAATCCGGGAATGGGCGGTGTCCTCCGGGTTTCGCAGGTCGTCCAGCGTGAGGTTGGTCGTGACGATCAGCGGCTTGCCGCTGCGGTAACGGCTGTCAATCACATTGAAAACCTGTTCCAGCCCGTAGTCGGTGCCGCGTTCCATGCCAAAGTCGTCAAGGATCAGCAGCGGATAGCGGCAAAGGCGGGAAATGTACTCGTTGCGCCCCTCAAAGCTGGCGGCAAGGTCATTGAGGATCAGGGCAAAGTTCGTCATGTGGACGGGGATTTCTTTCTCCATGAGGGCGTTTGCGATACAGCCCGCAAGGTAGCTTTTCCCGGTTCCTACGCCGCCCCAGAACAGGCAGCCGATATTGTCTGTCCGCATATCCTCCCAATGCTCCACATACCGGCGGGCAAGCCCGGCCTGCGGGTTCCTGCCGTTGTCATTCTCGAAAGTCCAGTCCCGCATGGCGGGGTCGGTAAAGCCCCGGCGTTTCAGTTCTTCCACGGTGTCAAGGTGCCTGCGCCGCTTTTCGGCGGCTTCCCGTTCCTCGCGGGCGGTTTTCTGGCAGTCGCACTCTGCCGGGTGGCGGTCGCGCCCGAAGATAGCGGCCTTATCCGGCGCAAAATAGGCTTCTTTCGGCTTGCGGCACTTGCCGCAGTACAGCAAACCGTCCTCGCCGGTGTAGTCCTCCGGCTCCGGGGTGGTGGCCGTCATATTCTCCAAAACAGCGTTGATTTCGTTCTTCATAAACTCTCGCCCTCCTTGCATGAGTAGTCTGGTATGCCCTTTTTCGGGGCTTTCTTAGTTGCGTCCTCCTGCGCCCATTTGTAGATGGTGGCGGCATGGCTCTTGTATCGCTTGCCGCTGGACGCGATATGGCAGGATAGCCGGTCAATGTAATAGTCCCATTTGCCGGGCAGGTCTGCTTTCAGCCCGTCCAGTTCCGATTGCGAAAGAAAAACATTTTCATACCGGCCATAGGCGGCGCGGGCGGGTTGTCCCGTATCTAACTCTCGCTCTCTCTCTTTTTCTATCTCTTTCTCTATCTCTATCTCTGGTGGACAAATGTCCGCTTGATATGGTGGACATTTGTCCGCCCCGGCCTTTGGCAAGGCTTTCTGCTCCTGCAAAGCCAGCCTTGCCCGCCGTTTTCGCTCCCCCTCGGTAGAGGATTGGCCGATCAGTAGTTCAATGTTGCTCATATACAGTGCGCCGTTCTGTAACGGCTCCACAAGCCCCAGCTTCATAAAAATCTGCAAGGCCCGTTCTACGGTGCCGACTTGCTGACGGGTAATGGTGGCAATCATCTGCGCGGTGTAGGGGATATTTTCATCAAGCTGCAACTTCCCGCCGTTTTTCAGCGATTTCAGGTACAGTTTCAAGAGGATGTTGGAATAGAGGATACCGTCCTGCATACTTTCCAGCAGCACAATGGCGTCCTCGTCAAAGTAATTCTCTTTCAGCTTGAGGTAGTAGTATTTTCGGTTGTCTGACATGGTTCCTCCTTTGGGTGGATTTGGGGTGTTTGTACGCATTTAGAACGCCGTTTCCGGGGGAAAAGGATAAATGTATCGCGTACCCTTTGACACCCACGAAAAAAGCCTTGATTTATGCGGGTTTGAAAGGCTCTAAAGCGTGACATCTCTGCCTTTGTTTCCGCTTTCTCTCGGCGGCGCGGATTTTCTTCATGCGCCCGGCGCAGTCGGGGCAGTATTTCCCCCGGTTGGATTTGGGGACAAAGGCCGCTCCGCAGACGGCACACCGTTTCCGGCTCCCCCGGTATAAGAGGGCTGCGGACAGCTCCCCGTCAAGGGGCAGGACAGCCACACGGAACCAGCGGCACATGAGGGAAAGGGAAATGCTCTGGACGCACACGCAAGGCTCCCCGTCGTCTAACAGCAGGCAGTTCCCCTCGTCGTAGTTACAGCACTCATGTACCAGCCGCCGCGCCCGCCGGTGCTGGCGGTAGTCCATGCGGGGCAGGTTATCGCTCATGGCTCTGCTCCTTTCTGCGGTGCGGCTCGTCCCGGCGCAAAATCTGGTTGATATTCCGCTTGACGGTCTGCAACTCCTTGAACCGCTGCTTCTGTTCGTGATAGGTGTTATACAGGCCGTCTTTCTCGGAGATAAGCTGCTCGATCTCGGCCTGCAACGCTTTCCGGGCGGGCAGCTTGGTAATGCCATGCGCCTTGAAATACCGGGGGGCTGCGTCGGCTATGATAAAATCGCTCTCATGGGCCTGCCGGTATGCGGCGCGGGCTTTCTCGGATTTCTGCGCTTTCAACCCGTCGCGGGCGGGCTTGGTCTGGGCGTAGGCCAACACCTGCCGCTGCAACTCCTTTTTCCCTTGCAGCTTGGTTTCCAGTGCTTTCAGTTCGCCGCTGGTCTGGCGCATTTCCGCATAGGCGGTATCAACGGCGGCTTCTAACTGCTCCGGGGAAGTAAAGCCGTACTGCTGGTAGACGGACAGCGTTTTGGCGGCCTGCTTCAGATTGTGTATCTTCGCCCAGCGTTCATAGCCCCGGCCTTTGCCCTCGGCCATTTTCTGCTCAATGTCTACAAGCCGCTGCACTCCGTCCTGTTTGGGGGCGGTTTGAGGGGCTTTTGCGGGCTGTATGCCGCGTTTCTCCTGCCAGGGGTATTCAGGTATGGCTGCGGCCTTTTCTATGGCTCTGGCGGCATTCTGCTCCAAAACGGCAAGGACGGCGGTGCGGTCAAAATCGTCGCCCAGCTTCCGGGCGGTGA
Source organism: Catenibacterium sp. GCM10023432 (assembly GCF_042651925.1). Lineage (NCBI taxonomy): Bacteria > Bacillati > Bacillota > Erysipelotrichia > Erysipelotrichales > Coprobacillaceae > Catenibacterium > Catenibacterium sp. GCM10023432. The sequence continues at coordinate 8,679 of NZ_JBHSEB010000015.1, forward strand.
TGGGCTTTGTCCTGTCCGGCGTGAGATAGGACAGCCGCCCCCGGCTCTCCTTGACGGTCACACCCTCCCGCAGCAGCAGAGAGGAAAACTCGTCAAAGCTGGCGGCGGTGGCAAGGGCTTTCCGTATGGTCTGCCGCAGCTTTTCCTTGTTCGTTTCAAACTTGGTCTGCCGGGGCGTGATACCATCGGCAATCATGGGGGCGTTCTGCTTGTCCAGCGCGGCTTGTCCCTTTTTCTGCGCCCAATACTCCCGGTCGGTGATGCGGTTCTTGCTGCCGTTCAAGAGGTCGATTTGGTAAAGCCCCTCCCGGTGGCACATCTCCATGACTTCGGATTTGAAGTAGCGCAGGGCAGCGTCGGTACATCGGTGCTTGCAGCCGGCTTTCGTGTCGGCTGGCCTGTCCATGTAGGGCAGGAACGGCACTTCCTCAATCCGCAGGCTGTTTATGACGATATGCACATGAATGTTGCCGCTGTGGTTATGCCCGTCCGGGTGGGTGCAGACAAGGGCTTGGTGGCCGGGGAAATGTTCTTTACAGAATTGCTCCCCCAACGCCTGCGCCCGGTCTACGGTCAGGCCGTTGTCCGGCCCGTCCCGCGGGTCAAAGCTGATGATGTAGTGGTGGCTTTTCACATCTTCCCGCCGCTGGTTTTTCTCATAGCGGAGATTGGCCCGCATACACGCAACGGCAAAATCCTCCCCGCCGCAGTTCAGCGTAGACAGCCGGTAGTCCTCGCGGGGGATAAGCCTGCCGGTTTCATCAAGGACGGGCTTCATGGTAAATTCGTCATGCTCAAAGAGCAGGTATTGTTCGGCGGCTCCGTAGTCGGCGTTTTTAGAGTTGATATGTTTGAGTGTTGCCAACCGCGTCACCTACTTTCTTTAAGACTTCATACTTGAGGGCGGCAAGGTCGGCTATGGCGGCGCGTACCTCGCCGGACAACGCATGATAGGGCGCGCCGTACTCGTTCAGATACCGGGCAATCTGGTTGAGGTTGCCGCCGATCCTGCCGTACTCGGCTGCGAGCTTCCCGACAGCGGAGAGCAGTTCGTCATTGACCGACGACACATGGAGTACGGGGCGTATGGTGGTACGCCGGATCGCCTGCCGGAGAAATTCCGACTGGCTGATACCATAGGGCGCAAGCCGCGCTGTGAAGTCGGCGTATTCATCTTCGGTCAGCCGGGTTTTCACAACGCGGCTGCGGTGGGGTGTGTTGTATTTTTTTCGCATGGTCGTGACCTCCTTTCTTGCCGCATGAGCGCGGCGGGGATAAGCGGCGCAAGCCGCATAGCAGGGTTTGGGGAAGGCACTCCCCAACAAGTTTCCCGCGAGGGGCAAAACCGCAGAATTGCGGATTTTGGCACCGTGGTAGAAACTTGCTCTAAGTAAGCCGCAGACTGGCCCTGTCCGGGCTTTTCCGTACATAGAGCGAACAGGGCGGGGCTTTCAGCCCGCTGTTCGCTGCCTTTTTTCTTTCGCCAATATTACTCCGCAGAGGGGCTTTGCTACCCGCTGGCTGCGCTATTTTTCTTTTCCGCTAAAGATACATTTGAAAAGCCGTCAGCTACCCGCTGGACAGAGATTTTTCAAAATTTCTTTTGCCTTAGTAATCCGGGAACGGGGATTTTGGCAACCGGCGGGACAGAAAAATTTTGCTTTCACTTCCTACAACGGAGAGATTTTGAAAATGCCAAATATCCGGGCGGGAAAATTTCTCCCCTCATTTACTACTACAACCGGCAGGGGGCAAAATGGCCGGGAGCCAGAACGGGCAACAAAAAAAGCAGCAAATCTTTTTCAGACTTACTGCTTTCGCTGGTCGCCGGTGGCGGCTGGTATTCAGTTTTGAAAGTTTAGGGCTGGCTGGTATGACGATAACGCGTTTAGCAAATAAAAACTTCTCATCTCAAATCAAAAAGAATACTTTCATAGTCCTTTACAAAATACTTTATATTTGTGCGTCCTTTCTGAATAATTGTGTGGCCTTCCGCTTCCAACTTTTCCTTTTGTGCCTCTACACCGCCGGGATATTTTGCGTTCAATTCCCCGTTTGCCTTTAAGGTTCGCCAATACGGGGTTTCATCTTCAGAACGCTGGTAACTCGCCCATGCTGCAATAGATACAAAAATCCCGGCTGTAATAGGCTCTGTGAAATCCGCTCCATTCAGTTTAGCAAAATATTCACGGATTTTTCCGACAGTGATTACTTTGCCATAAGGAATTAGTTTCATCACTTTATCATATTCGATTGGTGGGGCAAAATACATTCTGCTTCCGCCATATTTCTCAATGCTTTTCTGGTCGGTAATAATCTGAAATTTAGGCATATCCTTGCTATCATGTAGCATGGCATTAAAATCTTTTTTATCTTCATTCGCCATCTCTCAACACCTCCTGCCTTAATTATAGTGGAGCAGATTATTCCATGCAATGAGACGGTTTGAAAATCAGCTTGATTTTTTTCTTGTCTGACATTGGATATAACTCAACGGTCAAAGCGAAATTTGAACAGCGCGGCAATGAGCCGCTGCTTCACATAGTCCTCCACCTCGGAGTTGACCTGTCCGTTTATTTTGGAGAAGTAGCGGATATATCCGGCGTAGTGGGAAAGAACCGTGTCGATTGCGTCCGGGTCGCCCTCATGGGCTTTAACGATTGTTTCATAGGGGAGAAGTTTACTCATGGTCGTTTCCCTCCATGAGCTGGCTGGAGAGGACAGAATGAATGTCATTTGAGTACGTCCGTTCTCGGAAACATATCCACTTCGCTTTTGGCACTATCGGTATACGGGAACATATCCAATCTCTCTCTGGAATGTATACCATACTTTTAAAAGGCAGAATAGCATTTTAACTTATGCTACCCTACCTATAACTAAACATTTACAGTTGCATGTGGCCTATTGTTTTTAGCCGTTAAATATTTTATAACTATTAAATAGCGATACAAATTGTTCGAAACTAATATTGTTTATATCATATATTCTCGCATGTTTTAAAGCTTTATTAAATTGATTTTTTGTAAACAGTTTTTCATACTCTTTGTTAACCCATTTCATTACAAAAGTTTCATATTTTTTTCTCTCTTTAAATGCCATTTTTGCTGGCTTTCTTTTTAATACAATTAATGCGCTATCCACTTTAGGTTTTGGATGGAAATAATACCTAGGAATTTTTGCTAATATAGAAATATCTACCTCTGCCATTAACAGCAATGCTAGTGATCTGTTTGTATCTAATAACCTTTTAGCAAAACCATATTCCACTATTAAATAACTTATTGTGGCTGAACTTTCAAAAACAATTTTTCGAATTATATTTGTGCTTATGTTGTAAGGTATGCTGCCAAATATTTTATATGGATTGTGGCTAGGAAATGTAAATTTCAGTATATCATCATTTACTATTTGATAGTTAGGATAATTTAAGAGCTTATTACGAGTTACCTCACATAATTTAGAATCAATTTCTATCGCCGTAACAAAATTACATCTCTTTACCAATTCAGCAGTAAAATGACCTTTCCCTGCACCTATTTCAAAGATGTTATCTTTTTCATCTAAACTTATGCAATTCATTATTTTTTCTATGTGATATTTTGAAGTAATAAAATTTTGACTATCTTTTATATTTACTTTGTTCATTATAACCTCTCCTTAAAGGTAAGCGCCTAATATAAGGGTATCTGTTCGCTTGGTCATATATTTGCCATAATAGTAGTAATCACATATGCCAGCATTTTACTCTATGATCCGGCGCTAGGATCTAGCAGTAAGCAAGCATTTTACTACAATTATGGAGGTTACATTTATGCAGACAGAAAGACGAACTGCCGATGAGCAATACCGGCTCATCATGGAATGTCGCAGCAGCGGACTAAGCGATTTTCAGTGGTGCAACGAGCACGGGATCAAACCCGGTACATTCTACAACTGGGTCAAGCGGCTTCGCAAAAAATCCTGCTATGATATTCCGCCGGCAACAGGCCGGGGAGGCTATAAGCCTTCGGAACAACAGGATGTTGTCAAACTTGAAATCGTTGACCAGCCTGTTCTGCACGAAGAGACACCACAGCTTTTAAGCGTGCTTCCGGATCATACGGATACAAACTGTATGGAAGCAACTGCTGAGACCAAACTCGGCTCCGCCCTGATCAGGATTTCAAATGATATAGATCCGGCACTTTTAGCACAGATCATCCGGTCTGTGGGAGGTGCATCATGCTAGGCGACATTACAGCTGCAACAGATATTTATATCATTTGTGGCTACACCGATATGAGAAAATCAATCGATGGTCTGTGCGCCATCATCAGAGACCAGCTTCACTTTGAACCGGAGCATACCACCGCGCTCTACCTTTTCTGCGGCAGACGCAATGACAGGATAAAGGCACTCCTTCATGAGAATGACGGTTTTGTGCTTTTATATAAACGCCTCGATCATAACACCGGAAAATACCGGTGGCCACGTAACCGTGACGAGGTGAAAACCATTACATGGAGGCAGTTTGACTGGCTCATGTCCGGTCTTGAGATCGAGCAGCCAAAGGCAATAAAAAGTGCCTGAAACGCTTGATTTTTCTAGGCTTTTGCACCTGTTTATGGTACAATAGAAGTATCAAAAAACGGAGCAGAAGACCATGCCTTCAGGAGTAAAAGATATCCAGCTCTTAGAGCTTAAGGATACAATCTCACAACTGAATAAAACAATCAGCACTCAGAACGAACTCATAAGTTCATTGCAGAAGATGCTGGAAGAACGCAATGCGAAGGACAGTGAAAAAGACCTTCTGATCGCGAATCTCCAGTCTCAGCTTGCGTATCTTAAGAACAAGGTCTTTGGCTCAACCAGTGAAATACGCCATGACCAGCTGGACGGACAGCTGAATCTGTTCGGTACACCCGTCGGTGATGAAAAGCCTGCGGAAGTGATCGAACCGGAAGTGATCAGCGTCAAGGGGTATACCAAAGAGCGGAAACCCAAGGCAACCTATGATGACAAGTATAACTCTGTGCGCTCCATTTGTAAACATTTTTTTACGGATATAGTAGGACTGTCTATCAAATTTTTCTGTGTTTCTTTACGACACATGAGCATTTGCGCCGGGGTTGTCGTTGCCGTAGCCCTCTAAGAGATTGATAACGCCCCATACGCCCAGACCTGCGCCCAATGCGATAACAAGTGTCTGCAAAACGCCTACTGCTGAATTAAAAAATGCCATAAAGTCCTCGCTTTCTGCCGCTATGCGGCTCTGAAAAATATGTTTTATGGTTTTTGGGTATGAAAAAAGCCGCCTGTGTCGGCGGCTGTCCCCACGCTGCGTAGGTGCTGCGGCGTGGCGGTATTCAGTTGTAACGGGGTAGTGCGTCCCGTGGTGGGCGCACGAACCATGTACCCGGTGTTTACGGTCTTGATGATGATTGCCTCCTTTAAGGCTTTATGCCCTTATGAATGAAAGAAAGAGGGGGTGCGGTTTTCTTCGTAGCCGCCCGGCGTTGTGGAACTGTGTATAACTGGCTTGCATTTTTGCGTTGTGGGTAACGCTGTTTGCAGGACGTGGGAAAGCAGCACTTCCGCTTTTCCATGTGCTGTGAATGGCGTTATCCATGACGCAATAGCCTGTTATGCACATTTCCATGACGCAAAGCTCTTGTCCCTGTGCCTTTTTTCTTATCCCCGGCACTATTGCGGGAGAAGCCCCCGGCGTGTGACATACTCGGTTGCATAGCGGCGGGTTTCGTTGTCCCGTTCCTGCCAATATTCCCGCAGGGCGGCTTCTGCGTTGTCGGCAACATTCATCAGAAACCTTTCAAGCCCGCTGTCTTTTTTCCCCGTGTCCTGTTTACTCATTCTCTGTGTCCTCCTGTAAATCTGCCCCGTCAATCTCGTAGAGGTCAAAGGGGTCGTCCGGCTTGATGATTTCCGGGCGGCGTTTCAGATACTTTTCAATGTCAAATTCATTCTTCTTGTCAAAATCGGAGAGGAATTTATATCTTGGGTGCTTCGTAATGTCGAATTTATCACTGAAAAAGGGACGTGCGCCCCGTACCTGCAAGATACATTTGCCGCCGTCCATGACGGCTATTTCATCTTGGCTCATAAGCTCTTTGCCTAATTTCTGGTAGTTCAAGCCGTAGGTCTTTTCACGTCCCCGGTTCTCGGAAGTGTTGTATAAATCAATGGTTTCTTTCCCTAAAAGCTCTGACATTTCCTTTAGCGTGGTTTTCTCCTTGCCGCCTAAGAAAAGGGTGGTGTCGCAATTCCCTATAATCGTGTCGGCGTTGTCCTTGTAAATGGCTTTTAGCTGTGACTGGCTCTGCAAGATGATTGACGCAGAGATTTCCCGGCTTCGGATTGTCGCAATCAGTTTATCGAATTTTGGTATCTGCCCTATGTTCGCAAATTCATCAAGTAAGCACCTTACATGGACGGGAAGTCGCCCGCCGTATACATCATCTGCCTTGTCGCATAAGAGGTTGAATAGCTGTGTGTAGAGAATACTCACGACAAAGTTAAAAGTGTCGTCTGTGTCGCTGATAATGACAAACAGGGCGGTCTTTCTGTCGCCTATGGTGTCAAGCTCCATTTCGTCTGTTTCCATAAGCTCCCGTAGCTCCTTAATGTCGAATGGGGCTAATCTTGCACCGCAGGAAATGAGGATAGAGCTTCGTGTCTTTCCTGCCGATAACAGGAATTTCTTATACTGCCGGACGGCGAAATGCTCCGGGTCTTTTTCCTCCAACCGTTCAAACATGAGGTCAACGGGGCTTTGAAATTCCGGGTCGTCCTCACGGGCTTCACTGGCGTTTATCATGTCAAGCAGCGTGGTAAAATTCTTTTCTTCCTCCGGGGCTTCATAGTGGATATAACCGATAAGGGCGCAGTAGAAAAGCCGTTCCGATTTTACCCAAAAATCCTCGCCGGATTTCTCCCCGTCGCCTTTGGTGTTGGCGATAATGGTATTGACTAACTTCAAAATATCCTTTTCACTCCGCAGGTAAGCAAAGGGGTTGTATTTCATGGATTTTTTGAAGTTAATCGTATTCAGTGCTTTTATCCTATATCCGAACCGCTGTAACATTTTTCCTGTTTCCAAAATCAGTGTGCCTTTCGGATCAGTGACAATGTACGAAGTCGGGAAATCTTTTGACGTACATTGCATAAGTGACGGTTTGACGAAAAAGCGTGTCTTTCCGCTTCCCGAACCGCCGATTACAAGGATATTTTTATTTCTTGCATATTTGGGGCTTTTGGGTCGGCTGTTCATGGTAAGCCGTTCTGTCTGCGTGAGGGGGATATTATTGTCAAATACCGGGTCTATGTACGGTTTTATGTCCTCTGCCGTTCCCCAACGTGCCGAACCGTATTCAACTCCCTTGCGGTACTTCTTGGCGTTCTTGCCTTTCATGTAGACGGCAATCCGCAGGATAACCGTCCCGGCAACGCCGATTAGAAAGTCCTGTCCGTTAAGGCTTGGCAGGGGGCTTTCAAAGGCGGCTGTTATGCCCTGCATGATGTTTAGCAGCTTCCCGGAGAGGTCAGCCCCCGGAGAGAGCCGGAACGCTTCGCCCACTTTCATAAAGAGCCACACAAAGAGCAGGTACGGCGCATTGAGGATAAGCAGCTTTTTGATGTTCGGTTTCATAATTCCCGCCCCCTGTCCTTGTTTTTTACTTTTTCCCTGTTCTGGTTCATCTGTTTAGCCTTTTCCTTAAAGGCGGCTAATGCCTTGTGTATGGACGGCTTTTTCTCCCTGCCTAGCTGCTTTGCTGCAAACTCCTTAAAGGCTTCCGTCATAACGTCCACGTCCCGTCCCTTGAAGAAAACAAGGTAGCGGGGCGGTTCTTCGCCCTTGACTTTCTTTAGGCTGTAATCAAGCCCGTATTTCTTGGCTATGGGTTCAAACGCCTTTATGTTAGCGTCCGTAATCTCCATACTGGAAACGCCCGTGTTCTGCTTCATAAGGTGCTTTAAAGTCTGTTTCCCTTTGTACTGCTTGGGTGCTTTGTTCTTCCGTGCATTTAACATTTTTCTGATAGCCTTTTGTAAGACTTCGGCGGTCAGCTTTGCCGTTTTGATTGAGAGTGCAACGGTCTTTTCGTTGATCTGCTCCTGCATGGTGTGTCATTCCTCCTTTCTTGTGTCAGAGTAGTGCAGGCGGCGGGCATGGAAAAAGGGGCAGCCGTTGTTTCTGGTCGCCCCCTTATCTGTGTCTGCTGTCCCGTACCTGCAATCCGTCCAGTACGTCCGTCTTGATACCCACTAAGTACCATTTCTGGTGCAGGTTCATTTCAATGCGTGTCGCCCGCCACTGTTCCCCGTCAAAGACTTCAAAGCATTGCCCGCAATGCAAGCCCCCGTAATATTCATCAAGCCCAAAGCGAATGTCATGGCGTCCGCTTGCCTTGTCGTAAACTAATGCGCCCGGTCTGATATTCATGGTGTGCCGTCCTCCTTATTCTGGAAAAATGCGCCCTCTGCCATATCGTGGGCGACAAGGGCGGTGTAATAGCTGTCAATGGTGTTTGGTGCGTTGAAAAGAACCGCAAGCAGGTATTTCTTGATGTTGCGTATCTTGGTGGTATTCTGGTGCATACAGTCAATCACAAACTGGATATGACTGCTGTTCAGTTTCATAAACTTAGACTTTACAAGCTCTGCCGGGTAGTCGTCCCCGGCAATCCGCACCACCTTGCGGCGGGTGCAGACGGTTTCAAGCATGAGGGAAACAATCTCGTCAAGCATACCCCGGTCAATGTTCCTGTCCTGTATCAGATAGGCGTATTCGATATTGTCCTTTATGACTTCTTAATAAGCCCGTACTGCGTCCATGTTGGTGTATTCGTTTCCTTTCCGTTCCGGCGTAGCCGTTCCCGTTGTTAAGGGAGTGGAAAGGATAGGAATGGAATGGTTATTTAATAAATCTTTATTTTGTAAATCTTTACTTGATAGTTCTTTATTTAATTGCGTTGGATTTTCCTGCATAGGGTTTTCCAATGTTGGATTTTCCGATATAGGCTTGTCCTGTGTTGGATTTTCCAATGTTGGCTTTGTCGGCACTGGAAATTCATGTATCACATAATCAGCCGCCCCTAGCTGTCCTTTTTCGTTCCGCACTCTGGTACGGGTCACATAGCCCGCCCGTTCCAGTTCCCGCACGGCTTCCCGGATAGCGTCTATCCCCTCCCGGTTGATTTGGGAAAGCCCTTTTAAGGTGTAGTCCCATTCTTCGGGCAGGGATAGCATTTGAGAGAGAAGCCCTTTTGCCTTTAGGGACAAGTCGGGGTTGCGTAGGTGGTGGTTTGACATAACCGTGTAATTCTGGTTTTTCTCCACCCGGAATACTGCCACGGTATCAGCCCCCTTTCGTTTGAAATTGGGTAAAAAAATAGACGCTCATGTTTGAACGTCTATCTGAAAAATGATATTGAGGTCTTATGTATTTTGGGATATAGTTTGGATAAATCTGAATGTACTCCATTGCATTTTTATTGCATTATTTTTCTTTTTTATAGTGGTTTATAGGGTCTAATCTTTTTTGAAAATGCCTTAAAATCAACGATTTTTGCTTATAACCTGTACTGTCGGTCTGGAGTTCGAATAACTATTAGAAGAAGCGAAAATATCGCTTCTTTTTTTAACGCTCTTTTTAAGTAAATTGTTGCTTTAGGTTATCTTATTCAGCAAAAATTCCATAACGATATGTTATGTGATATTTATCTGAGTTTAAGTAAAGATATTTGTCATGTTTAACACAATCTATGTGCTTCAGATACAAAACATATATAAATATCATGAAAAGTTTGTTCATTAAATATGTGGCTTATGCCATACATTATAAAAGTATCAATTTTTTTACAGGTTGATACCTTTAGTAGTATGTAGAAAATATTTGTTTATAACTGTAAACGTTTCATTGATATTAAGTCCTAAGGACTTATGTTATCATGTAGTCATGAGAATAAAATAACAAGGAAGGATGCAAATTTTATGAAATATTCAAAATTATTTAGTCCAATAAGAATTGGAAGTATAACTATTAAAAATTGATTTGCGATGGCTCCAATGGGACCTTTAGGTCTTGCAGATGCCAATGGCGGCTGGAACCAGCGTGGCATTGATTATTATGTAGAAAGAGCAAAGGGTGGAACTGGACTTATTATTACAGGTGTCACATTTTTTGATCAGGTTGTGGAAAAACAGGACCCTTCAACTGATCCTAATCCACTTTACAAGCCTGTTAATTTTGTGAAAACAAGTAGAGAAATGACAGAGCGAATTCGTGCATATGGAAGTAAAATCTTTTTACAGTTATCAGGAGGCTTTGGTCGTGTGACTATTCCTACGAATGTAGGTGATATTCCACCCATTGCACCATCTGCAATTCCACATCGCTGGTTAGATAAGACTTGTCGTGCTATTACTTTAGATGAAATTCATGTTATTGTAAAACAGTTTGGTGAAGCTGCTTTCCATGCAAAAAGAGCAGGTTTTGATGGTGTGCAGATTCATGCTGTACATGAAGGTTATTTAATTGACTCATTTGCGATTTCAATGTTTAACCAAAGAACTGATGAATATGGAGGTTCTCTTGAAAACAGACTTCGTTTTGCAAAGGAAATAGTAGAAGAAATTAAAAAAACATGTGGTGATGATTTCCCTGTTACACTTCGTTTTAGTGTAAAAAGTATGATAAAAGATTGGCGTGTTGGGGCATTACCAGGAGAAGATTTTGAAGAAAAGGGCAGAGACACAGAAGAAGGCTTAGAAGCTGCTAAATTACTTGAAAGCTATGGCTATGATGCGTTGGATACTGATGTTGGAACATATGATGCCTGGTGGTGGAATCATCCTCCTATGTATCAAAAGAAAGGACTTTACAGAGAATACTGCAAAATGGTAAAAGAAGTAGTAGATATCCCAGTATTCTGTGCAGGCCGTATGGATAATCCAGACATGGCGTTAGAAGCTATTGAAAATGGTGAATGTGATATTATTGATCTAGGTAGACCTTTGCTTGCGGATCCAGATTATTGTAATAAATTAAGATGTGGTAAGATCACACAGATACGTCCATGTATTTCTTTCCATGAAGGATGTATGGGAAGAGTTGCTTCATATTCTCTTCTTAATTGTGCTGTAAATCCACAGGCAGCTAGAGAGCGTGTTAATGCATATGAGCCTATTTTAAAGAAAAGAAAAAGTTGATTGTAGGTGGTGGTGTTGCAGGCTGTGAAGCTGCACGTGTATTAGCTATCAGAGGACATCAACCAGTAGTTTATGAAAAAGGAAGCAGACTTGGCGGTAATCTAATTCCAGGTGGAGCTCCTGATTTAAAGAAGATGATATTGCATTAGCAGATTGGTATACAAATGAATTAAATCGTTTAGGCGTACATGTTCATTTGAATACGGAACTTAATGAAGAAGAAATTAAAGCTATGGATTATGATACTGTGATTCTTGCGACAGGATCTAAACCAAAAGTATTCTCTTTGAGGGATGATTCACATATTTATACAGCAGAACAAGTTTTATTGAAACAGAAGGATGCTGGCAAGAAAACTGTCATTGTAGGTGGCGGACTTGTAGGTTGTGAAACTGCTTTGTGGTTTGCGCAGAATGGAATTCATGTTACAATTGTTGAAGCATTAGATAAGGTAATGGCTGTAAATGGTCCACTTTGTGCTGCGAATAAAGAAATGTTGGAAGCATTGCTACCATTTAATGGAGTAGAAATTATCACAGGTGCAAAGGTTACAGAATTTGCGAATGGAGAAGTGAAAGTAGATACTAAAGAAGGTAGCAAGACTATTATGAGTGATAGTGTTATCCTTTCAGTTGGATATAAAGAAGAGAATACACTTTATAATAATCTTCAGTTTGATATTCCTGATCTTTATTTGCTTGGAGATGCAAAAAAAGCATCCAACATCATGTATGCAATCTGGGATGCATTCGAAGTAGCTAACCATATTTAATAATGATATGAAGGTGACTGGTGATTTGAATTGGGTGATATAAAGAATTTTATATATTTTCAGAAAGTATATGAAATGCATAGAGCAGCTGAACATTTATTTATTTCTGCACAAGGTCTTGGTAAAATCATTAAGAATCTTGAACACGAGTATAACACCACTTTTTTCGTTCGCTCTCAAAATGGTGTTATTCCTACAGATAGTGCAAAATTATTTTATGACTGGAGCAAAGAATTTATCTTGCAGGATGCTCATATTAAAACTGAAATAAATAATCTTAATAACGGAATAAATCGCTTACGCATTGGTTGTGCAAGTGGTATCTTAAAGGCTATTCAACTTAAGACAATATTAGATTTTCAAATTCAAATAAAACTCTTCATGTAGAATGGAGTGAGTAGAGTAATGAAGAAGTCATAAATAAGCTTCTTAATTATGATATTGAGTATGGTATTGTTGTTGGACTACATGATTATCCTAATTTAGAACAAGTAAAATTATGTCAATGTAATCTTGTTTTATATGTATATGAAGGACATCCTTATTATGAGAAGGAAAAAATCCCTCTAGATATGCTGAGGGATGAAGATATTATAATAATGAATGAGAGTTTTCATATATATAATGATTTCATTAAAGCCTGTAAAATAAAGGGGTTTACTCCAAACATAAAAGCAAAAACCATGGATGGCGGAACCTTGATGCATTTATGTAGACAAAAAACAGGAATTGCGATTTCACCAAAATTTGAAGATGAAGCACCAGCAGGATTAAACGCTATTGCATTTGAAGAGCCCTATCATTAGGATATTTATGGTACTTTTAGAAAAAAATTCTAAAGAAGATTCAATAAAAAAACTTCAAGTCGCATTATTGCCGCAAATCTAATTAAAGGTTTGTTTGAAACTATATAAAAAATCGTGTGAACAAAATTGATTTACACGATTTTTTTATTGCGACGAATACTGTATTAATGGAGATATGATGCTATTCTTGGACTTATTTCTTAATTTAGGAAATACATTGAGAGAATGAGTAGAATATATACAATAGTAATTGTTAAGAAAAGGAGGAGTTTCTGATGAAAAAAGCAGCTGTTTTAGTGGCTCCTGGATTTGAAGAAGGAGAAACACTAACAATCGTTGATATTATTCGTAGAGCAGATCTACAATGTGATATGTTTGGATTTGATAAGGTGGTAGAAGGAGGACATGAAATCAGTGTTCAATGTGATAAGATTTTGAATCGTGAAGTGACTGATTATGATATGGTTATTCTGCCAGGAGGATATGATGGAGCAGTAAATCTGAAAGAGAGTAATGAGGTCATAGCAATTCTTCATGAAATGAATAAGAAAGGAAAGTATATCTGTGCTATGTGTGCTGCCCCAATTGTTTTAGAAAAAGCAGATCTTCTAATGAATAAAAACTATACTGCATATAAAGGATATGATCAGAAAATAAAGCAGGGACACTATCTGGAGGATAAAGTTGTCATAGATGGAAACATTGTTACTAGTAGAGGACCTGCAACAGCATATGCTTTTGCATATAAGCTTGTTGATTTATTAGGTGGAGATTCATTAGCTGTAAAAAACAGAATGGTATATTTCAATGCATTTGATGTGAAGGAGGATGAATAATATGGCTAAAGCTGCAGTATTAATGGCGGAAGGTTATGAAGAAGGGGAAACATTAACAATTGTAGATTTATTAAGAAGAGCAGGAATAGAATGTTATACATTTAGTTTTAAAGAAGAGTATGTAAAAGGCATGCATAATATGTATGTTAAAGCAGACTATGTATTCAATGAAGCAGTAAAAGAATATGATATGCTTATTTTACCTGGCGGCAGACCAGGAGGGGCTAATTTGAAGGCTAACCCAGAAGTGATTTCAATGGTTCAGTATTTTAATGAGAATAATAAATACTTAGCAGCAATGTGTTCAGGTACAGTTGTTTTGTCAGAAGCACGAGTCATTGATGGAAAAAAAGTGACTGGATATACAGGATATGCTGAAAAACTGGGCGGTGGACAATTTGTAGATGATGTGGTAGCATTTGATCAGAATATCATCACAAGTCAAGGACCAGCAACGACCTATCCATTTGCATTTAAAATTATTGAAGTATTTGGTAAAGATACATCACTAATGAAGGAACGTTTAATGTATAATTTTGCTGGGGGAAAATAGAAAGAGAGTGATAAGGATGATTTATGGTAAGCTTCCCATTGTGTTTTTAAGTACTATTGCCAGTGAAAAAAAGGATTCTACTAATAGCCAGATTGCAAGCCATATATTAGATCATCTTTATGACTTGCAGAATATCGGAATCAAAGATATGGCATCTGAGTGTAATGTTGCTGTTAGTTCTATTTCACGTTTCTGCAAGGAAATAGGATTGAGAGACTTTGCAGAATTAAAAGAATTATTACTCTCAACAGATCTTTATTTTGAAGAACAGTCTCATTCACTTTCTTCTCAAGAAAGGTTATCTGACTATAGCAAGAAGGTTAAAGAAAGTATTGATATGGTTGAAAAGTCCATTGATATGACATCAATCATAGATTTATGTAGAGATATTCAGAAATATCAAAGAGTCGGTATTTTTGGATTGTTGAAAGCAGGTTCTGTAGCCTTAAATCTCCAGGGAGATTTATTGATGCTTGGTAAACAGGTCTATACTAATGTATCCTATACTCAGCAGATGCAGTATATTCTATCAGCAGATAGAAATGATTTAATTATTATATTTTCTTATACGGGCTCTTATTTTGATTATCAGGAGTTAAGAGCATTAAAACGTCAATTAGAATCACCTAAAATATGGTTTATTACGAGTGAGATAAAACAGGAATCATCATTTATTGACCATGTAATTACATTTAGTTCTTTACAGGATCAAAATAGTCATCCTTATCAGCTTCAGTTTATTGCAGGGCTTATTGCTCAGGAATATTCAAGACTACACAAACTATAATAGTTTGTGTTTTTTATTTCTTAATTAGGGAAATAAATAGAGAATCATTCATGTATGTTTTATAGTGGGAGAGGTTAAAGGGGGAATCACTCATGCATAAAACTCAAAAATCAGAATCTTTTGAGATTGCTGTACTATTAGCTATTGTAGGGGGTTTTTTAGATGCTTATACATATTGTTGTAGAGATAAAGTATTTGCGAATGCTCAGACAGGAAATTTTGTAAGATTGGCTATGGCATTAGCTAATGGTGAGTATATACTCATACTTAGATATATTATATCAATTTTATCATTTTCTTTCGGAATACTTGCTGCGATAAATATAAGAAATAAGAACTTCTTAAAACTTCATTGGAGACAGATTATATTAATAGTAGAGATTGGAATCGTTGTGATTGTGAGTTTCATTCCTATTAGACCAATCACAAATCTTGCTGCAAATCTATTTGTTTCATTTTTGTGTGCTATGCAGGCAGAAAGCTTTAAAAAGGTATTAGGTCATCCTTTTTCCTCTACAATGTGCACGGGTAATTTAAGAAGTGGTATAGAGCATTTATGTTATGCTGTAATTAAAAAAGATTATCAACTATTAAAACATACAGGCTGTTATTTAGTGATTATCATGTCATTTATCATAGGTGCATTTACAGGAGCACATACTACGCAAGTTTTCTTAGGAAAAGCGATTCTTCTTACATTGATTCCTATTGTATTATCAATATGGAATATGAATGATGTAGTATAGCGGTCTTATGAAAAGTATATTAATAGAAAAGATGTAAAAACTATAATAGATGTATATAATAATTCAATGAGGTATAATTATGAACTACAATAATATTGATTATATACAGAAAAATGAACCAGCAAAAAAAGAAGATATAGAATCTGTAGAAAAACAAATTAATGAAACAATTCCTAAAGTGTATAAAGAATTTCTAAGATATGCGAATGGGATAGTTATGAATTTATGTGTACTTTATGATACTTCTACTATTATTGAAAGTTATGAATGTAATGAGTTTTCTATTAATATGCCTGGATATATCAGTATTGGAAATGATAATGGAGATAGAGAACTTATTATGAAGGCAGAAAAAGAGTATATGTTGAAATGGTAAGATTAATTGTAGAAAAAGAGGAGAAGAACAACGAAAACACTCAATGATTATATGGCCTTACCTTATCGTTTAGAAATAGTAGAAGATCAAGAAGAAGGTGGATTTGTAGTTTCTTATCCTGATCTTCTAGGTTGTATCACTTGTGGAGATACAGTAGAAGATGCTATGAATAATGCAAAGGATGCAAAGAAAGCATGGGTTGAAGCGGCATTAGAAGAAGGTATTGAGATTAATGAACCAGATAGCATAGAAGATTATTCTGGACAATTCAAATTGAGAATTCCTAAGACTTTACATAGAACACTTGTTTTGCATGCTAGAAAAGAAGGAATCAGCATGAACCAATATTGCGTCTATCTCCTATCTAGAAATGATGCTTTACTTTCAAAATAGAACATAATCATTTGAACACATACACTTGTATGTGTTTTTATATATAGAAATAAAATTTCAATATTCAAAGTATTAGTTGAACACATATTTCAATTGATAATATACGTTGCTTGCATTTGTCTTTAATGCAAAATAAATGATTTTATTTGCGATTTTCGCATATTGTATTATAATAAAAACAACCATAATATTTGAATATCAAAATAAATCATGTGAAAATGTCATAAATACCATCATAAATATTACTGCTATTCTATTAATAACAAATAAAATGAAGTAAAATTAGATAAATACTTAATATATACTTAAAATAGCATTAAAATACACATGGTATAAATAATATTATAAATACCATACTTTTAATTATCAACAACTACAACAATTTTATAAAGAGCAAAATAATACTGATAAAAACAAATGCTGCATGCGAATAAGATAAAAAAGAAATGATTTATGCCAATGTATACAATTATTTTCGAAGTTTATTTGAAATATAAATTAATTTATTGACGGTAATCGCTTTCAAATTTATACTAGATTTGTAAAAGACGGACGTAGTCAACAAGGGACATAATGAATTCAAATAACGCATCTTATTTGTATATGTTATATCCTTTTTTTCTGAAAAGCGCGCGTCATAAAAATAGACTGACCTCTTTACAAAAAATAATAATAGAAGGGAATACACATATATGAAGGCAAAAAAAGTCTTGAAGAACATTGCAGCATTAAGTGTTGCAACAGTGATTGTTGGCTCAACATTGTCACCTATCTCCGCTTTAGGAAGCTCTAAAGATTTAACTGAATTTGGCAATGTATTAAATGTTAAGGCAATCCCAACTGAAAAAATTTATGGAACTTATGATACAAACGACTATAACAACTTCTCAGATCAGGGTGCTTGGCATGGTTACTATTTACCTGAAACAACAGAAGCAGCTCACAAGATGTATGGAGGGTTTGCTGGTCCTGTTGTTGTCGCAGAAGAATACCCAATCAACTTATCTGACTCAATTAATAAGATCAACTTAGAAAAAGTAAATGGTGAGAAAAAAGAAAAGGTTGATCTAACTAAAGCAAAAACAGATTTCGTTTATTATCCAGGAAGACTTGAACAGACTTACAAGATGGATGATTTAACATTAAAGCTAAAATTGATCTTTGCCACTAACAGAACAGCTTTAATCGAAACAGAAATCGAAAATAACACTAATAGTAAATTAACTCTTGATTTATCTTGGGATGGTCACTTATTTACTTGGTATACATATAGTCCAGAAGAAACAAGAGCAGACTATAAGACAGGTACTACTTTCGCAAAAGACGAAAATGGCGTGAAAGTGAATTTTGAAACTAAACGTTATACATGGCGTTATATGACAACGGATCAGAACTCATTTGACGTGACATTAGGCGAAAATGACCTAGAAACAAGTGTTGCAGAAGATAAACATTCTTATACTATTAATAAGAAGAATTCTGTAGAAATCGATGCAAATGAAAGCTATAAGACTTATCAGACACAGAGTTATACTTTCACTGATAAAGAAAGAACTGCAGAAAGAGAAAAAGTAAAAGACATCTTAAATAAACCTGGTCAGTATTTAACTGATAACAACACTCGTTGGCAGGGTTATGTTAATACTATTTTCAAGAACAAGAACACTGTAGGTACTGCTTATCAAAGAGCTGCAGTTAAGTCTATGGAAACATTAACTACTAACTGGTTCTCACCAGCCGGTGCAATTAAGCATGATGGCGTTGTACCATCTATGTCTTATAAGTGGTTTATTGGTATGTGGGCTTGGGACTCTTGGAAACAGGTTGTAGCTACTACTCAGTTTAATCCAGAATTAGCTAAGAATAATATTAGAGCATTGTTCGACTATCAGATCACTAAAGAAGATGCTGTTCGTCCACAGGATGAAGGTGCTATCATTGACTGTATTTTCTATAACCAGAATGAAGACCGCGGTGGTGATGGAGGAAACTGGAACGAACGTAACTCTAAACCAGCACTTGCTGCATGGGCAGTTCAGAGTGTTTATGAAGCAACAGGTGATAAAGAATTCTTAAAAGAAATGTATCCTAAGTTAGTTGCATATCATAACTGGTGGTATAAGAATCGTGATATCGATAAAAATGGTATTGCTGAATACGGAGGAATGGTTCATGAAACATGCTATGACTGGCAGAACTATTCTAACCCTCTTACTGGTGAAAGCTATTATATCGGTGAAGAAGTAGAAGGATTTGGTAAGATCGTTGGTGTACCATCTAGCGATGGAAGCTACGAATATGGTTACATCTATGATGAAAACAATGAACGCGTTGTATGTCCAGAAGCTGGTATCGAAGCAGCTGCTTGGGAAAGTGGTATGGATAACGCAACTCGTTTTGACAGAGAAGGTTTAAGCACTGAAACATTTAAGGATCCTGGAGTTCTTATCTATACTGTAAGAGATGATAACAAGAAACCAGTTGGTTATGTTATCAATCAGGAATCTGTAGATTTAAACTCTTACTTGTATGCTGAAAAAGGTTTCTTAAAATCTATGGCAGATGTTTTAGGTAAGAAAGATGATGCTAAGAAGTATACTAAAGAAGCTAAGAAAGTAGCAGACTACATCAATACAAAGATGTTTGATGAAAAGACTGGTTACTACTATGACTTACAGACTAATGAAGATGGTTCTACAAAGACTCTTCTAACTAACCGTGGCAAAGGTACTGAAGGATGGTTACCACTTTGGGCTAAAGCAGCTACAAAAGAACAGGCAAAAGCAGTCGCAGCAAATATGACATCTCCAGATAAGTTTGATACATTAGTACCATTCCCAACTGCATCAAAGGACAACCAGAAATATGCTCCAACTAGATATTGGAGAGGACCTGTATGGTTAGACCAGGCATTATATGGTGTTGAAGCATTACAGAACTATGGTTATAACGAAGATGCTAAGAGAATGGCATACAAGTTATTTGATAACGCTAAGGGATTATTAGGTGATGGACCAATCCATGAAAACTATAACCCTGAAACTGGTGATGGTTTACATACTAAGAACTTCAGCTGGTCAGCATCAGCATATTACTTGTTATATCAGAACACATTAACATCAACTAAGACAACTTCACAGACAGGACTTGCTATTCCTGGTGAAGTCACTGTAAATAAAGATGAATTAGCAGCAGTTATTAAGGAAGCAGAAGCATTAGATAAGAAATTATATACAGCTGATTCATTCAAGGCTGTAGAAACAGCATTAACATCAGCAAAAGCAGTATATGCAGATGAAGATGCAACTCAGGAAGAAGTCAATCAGGCTGTAGCTGACTTAAGAGATGCAATGGTTAAACTTGTTAAAGTTGAAGGCGTTGTGATCGATAAAGATAACAAAGACAACAAAGACAACAACAATAAGAATCCAAAGACTAGTGATCATACATTCGTATTTGGTAGTGTATGTGCTATGTTAGTATCAGGTTTCTTATTCATCTTCTTAAAGAAGAAAAGAGCTTAGTAATTAAAAAAATCCTCAAAATGAGGATTCTAGAGGCAGCCTAGCTGCCTCTTTTCTTATATAAAAAGCTACATAGTAATGCACTTATAGGAACAGTCAATACAATACCAAGAGTACCAGTAATGCCTTGAGATATCTCTATCGCTATAAAATCAGAATTCATTAATTGAGGATATTGAATCTGATAAGCAAGAAATGCGAGTAAGATTGTCATAGAACTACCAGTGAAAGCAAGTATTAAAGTATTACACATTGTACCAATCATATCTTTTCCAATGTTAAGTCCTGAGATGAAGAGTTGTTTTCTTGTTAAAGAGGGGTTAAGGGTATGTACTTCATATAATGAAGAGGCAAGAGACATTCCTACATCCATAACAGCGCCAAGTCCTGATATAAGTATTCCTGAGAACAATATATCACTGATATTGAGATGTGTCTGTTGTGAGATAAGAATAAGTGCCTCTGCCTGATCTGTATTAAAACCAGATACATGAATCAAATGACTTAATATTAAGAATGATAGTCCTGCAATAAGAACGCCTAGTGATGTTGCAATGACAGCTACTATTGTTTTAATAGAAGAACCATTGATCATAAATAGTGAATATCCTGTTGTGAGAATAACGATTGCAAGTGTAGAAAGGATGGGGGAATATCCACTAAATATAAGAGGAAGAAGTAATCCTATAATCGCAAACAATGTAAAACCTAAACTGATAATCGTACGTATTCCTTTAGAACGTCCTATTAAGAAGACAATAATCAGCAATAATCCTACAAAAGCATAAATATATGGTGTACGGTAATAGTTATAAACAGTGATAAGACTATTCTCTGACTTTGGATTATCAATACAAGCAATAAACTTATCTCCTGTCTTTAAACGTATATTGTGCGTAGTAGAGAGGTAATTATCAATATATACCTTCTTATCTTTAAAAGATCCTTCTAATAATTCTACATATAGGTTTTGTACACCATAATATCTATTAGTTGTTTCATCCTGCTTGGATTGGTCATCTATCACACGTATTACACGAGCCTTACTATAATGTAAAGAAGATGCATTTGAAATAGCCACGGGACTATAAACATGTGATTGGAAAAAATAAACACCTAGTGTAAAAATACACGTAACAATAATTAGAAGAAAATCACATTTACTTAATTTCTTCAACATGGAATCTCCTTTGTAAAAGAACCTGTTTACAAGAAACAGGTCCATTTGTTTATATTTCTTTTTTCTTTGTTTTAATCATGATTGTTGCACCGGTCACCACAGCGACAGTTGCCGCAACACTTAATGCAGTAAGCTGTGTAGTATCTCCAGTCTTGACTGCATTATTTTTGGTCTGAGTCTTATCATTTGATGAGTGATCCTTATTTGGAGTCACGACAACAGACTTCTTTTCTAACTGATCCTTTGCACTCTTTAATGCATTAAATGCATCATTTACTTCATCCTGAGAGGCATTCTTATTGTTAAGAACAGTTTTTGCTTTTACAAGAGCATCCTGTAACTTACTGAATGAATCAGCTGTATAATCCTTACTATCAATCTTGCTAGCATCATCGACTGCATTTTTTAACTCAGTCTTATCTACTGTATCAGTTGTTGTCTTATTGATAGTAAAATCATCTACTACAGATAAGTCAGTTGTACGATAAGTCACAATCTTTAACTGATTATCACTGACATCAAGCTTAGTGATATTTGGTGTATGTTCCTGATTCTTTACTGCGATATAATCACCAGTTAAATTATTAGTGAATTCATAGTATTTACTACCACTTGCAGAGTTTGCGGTAATATAAGTTAATCCCTTAGGGTTTGTCACTTCATGAATTGGCTGACCATTTTGATCGAATGATTCTTCCTTTAATGCCTTTGAACCATCCATCAACATACTACGTGTATAAACATGGTCATGCCCCATCAAGACCAAATCAATACCATTTTCACTTAACATCGGTGCTAAAGTATCTCTTCTTGCAAGAATATCATTGTCACTTGCATGTGATGCTGAAGAGTAGATAGAGTGATGGAACACAACAATCTTCCACTTAATATCCTTGTTATCTTTAGTCTTTGCGATAGTATTCTTAATGAATTCTTCATGCTGAGCTGTACTTCTGTTATTTGAGTTCAGTACCATCATCAAAGTATTGTTGTAGATGTAGTAATAATCACCCTGTGCATTCCCTTCACCACTATTACCTAATTGAGAAACATTTGGTAAATTAAAGTGATCATTATAAGCTGTACCAGAATTATCATGGTTACCTACAGCATTCGCAAATGGTGTAGAATAAACAACACTTCCTTCATAGTTGGATAAGTAAGCATCATATTGAGATTCATTCTTGCCTGCTTCTACATGGTCACCTGCATTCTGAATAAAGTTCACATTCTTGAATAATGAACTCTTTTTAATCAAGTTTAAAGTATTCTTCCATCCATCTTTGTCAGAAGCTAAATCTCCGGAGGAACCTAACTGAGGGTCACCAGCAAATAAGAAGCTGAAGTTACCAGAAGCCTTAGTCGTTGTTGTATAAGTATCAGACCACTGACCGTTATTACCAACACGATATACATAGCTTGTATTTTCTTCTAGGTTATTCATAGTTGCCTTATTTGCATAATAACCATCAGCCTGAGCTTTGCTCATCTTCGCAACTACAGTGACAGCCTTATCTTCAGGGAAAGCACCATGCATATCAGCCTTCTTTGCATATTGTACTTGACCATTAGATGAATCAGTAGAGAACCAGTTGATATTAAGTTCACTAGGTGTGCTACCCACTGATAAAGAAATGGCTTTTAAACTTGATCTTGCTGGCAATAAGCTTTCATCTGGGTTAATACCAAGCTCATTCATTTTGAAGTAACCTTCACTATTGGCATTTGTCTTATGAATTTCAAATGAGATGACATTCTGTCCATTCTGCAACATATCTTTGATATCTCTAAAATATAAGTCAGCTGTTTGTGCTTCAGTAAATGTCTGCTTACTTCC
The DNA here is from genome assembly GCF_042651925.1 of Catenibacterium sp. GCM10023432. NCBI lineage: Bacteria > Bacillati > Bacillota > Erysipelotrichia > Erysipelotrichales > Coprobacillaceae > Catenibacterium > Catenibacterium sp. GCM10023432. The sequence goes on from NZ_JBHSEB010000015.1 coordinate 31,703, forward strand.
ATAGCCCATGTTATCTTTATGACTTCCATTACCGCTTGCATTTGTACGATATCCTTCATCAGGTACATTAAACGCAGTCAATTGCTGACCATTAATATAAACAATCACAGCATCCTTATAACCAAAATTCAAATGAATACCTCTTACAGCACTTGTGTTATCTACATTGAAATAACCTCTAAAGAAATAAGCACGAGAATCCTTATTTAAAGTTCCTGTTTGAGTAGAAAATTCTCCTTTTGCAGTTTTCCAAGCTGTATCGTTATACTGTCCATTTAATGAAGCATTATCCCCATTCTTATAGACACGAGTCCAACCTGTATACTGTCCCCATTTATCTTTTGCAAGAGTTCCATCTGCAGGATCTACATTTGTATCAAGATATTTCATATCTGCATCCTGATTCATCACAACTGTACCCTGAGCACTTGACTGATTTGCACTTACCGCAACAACATTACTAAAACTGTTTAAAGCGATAGGTGACACAGCAGTTAAACTCATAGCAGATAAAACCGATAAAGCAATTAAAGTATTCTGTTTTTTCATAATTTCCTCCATTTCCGTCCGCCTTCGTCGGTCGGACACAAACATACAATAAAAATTTTAATTTATCATTAACCTAAATATTTTTAGGATATTACTATTTGATTTACTTTTTTCATAAGCAATATCTACTATGTCTTTATTTTTTTCGATTAATAACAAATTTTATTTTCACACTTTTCCTCCTTCATTGTATACGGTAGTGTCAAAAATCTATATTACATAGCACAAATACACTGCCCTCAAATTTGTTTATATAAACAGTGAAATGATTACTGAGTATATCTTAGTAATCATCTTTTTTCGTATTTAACTAAAAAAAGATGAAACAACCTGTGTTATACTTTTAGCGCGAACCAAAATATCACGAAAGGATGTTTCATCATGGAAAGTATAACACATTTAATTAATTCTATTGAATCTTTTTCTAAACAAAATTTTAAATTCTCTCAGTATTTTCAGGCTTTGAATCTCCTTGGCAAGATTCCAGATACTGTTTCTTATCGTCTGAATGATATTGATCTTATTCATCATCTTGAAGAGGCTTCAAAACATATTGATTGGCTTAACAGATTCTTTGAGGATAAGATCAATCCAATTACCAGGAAGGAACTAT
>NZ_JBHSEB010000016.1:0-2251 GCF_042651925.1 Catenibacterium sp. GCM10023432
TTATGTAAAGAGTAATTGAATTAGTAAAGAAATCTCAGTTTGACTGGTACTTTTTCTTGACGTAGTACCAGATGATAATTACGGCATGAAGGAAAGACAGGATGAGATTGATTTTGAATACATAAAAAAGGTCATTGATTATAAGGGATTCAGAAAAGGAACGCGCACTATCTATATGATGCTTCCTGATATATGTGGTGTTCATTTTGGAAGAAACAAGATTCTCAGACTGATGAGAAAATACAACTGCATATGCGCCATCCGCAGGGAGCGTACTGAATTGAAAGCGAACAGGGAATTATTAAAAAACAACAGGAAGCCAAACCTTCTTAAGAGAATGTTCCGTCTGGCAAGGCCGGGTGAGATACTGCTTACGGATGTAAGCTATCTGAAATACGGGCTGAACAGAACTGAATACCTGTCATGTGTAAAGGATGCAGTAAGCGGGCGAGTTGTAAGTCATATCACTTCTTCATGCAATGGCCTTAATCTAGTTATGGATACAATAGATACTCTTGATTATTCTCAAGATGCCATCTTCCATTCTGATCAGGGATCCCTCTATTTTAATGATTTATTTCAGGACAGGCTTAAGAAACTAGGATACAGACAGTCCATGTCACGCAGGGGTAACTGCTGGGATAATGCAAGCCAGGAATCCTTCTTTGGACATATGAAGGATGAGTGCGATCTGTCTGGCTGTTCCACTCCGGAAGAAGTGAAGGAAATGATAGATAATTATGTATACTACTACAATAATGAGCGTCCTCAGTGGACACGCAATAAGATGACACCTGCTGAATATGAAGACTATCTTAATTCATTATCTGATAGTGAATATTCAGATTATCTTCAAAATGAACAGGAAAAGTATGATAAAATGATGAAAAAAGCGAGAGAAAAGGCGCTCAAGCGTGCGGTTGAGCTTGGCGCTCTGACAGAGGAGGATATGGAATTATATGGCTCAGGAAAGAAAGAAGAACAGGCAGCAGCAGACAGAGGCGCAGAGACTTGCGCATAGAGATGCAGTTATTGCACATTCAGATAATAAGTTCGTTGCAGAGCTTACAAAGAATATGGATGCATTCATCTATACAAAGGACTTCTATGTTGCACTGTACAAGCAGCTTGAAAGTGGAATGACATCAATCGAGGCTTATGAATCATTAGGGTTCGATACAAAGAAGCTTGGAAAGAACTGTGCTCAGTCTGCAGCCAAGCGTGCAAGACAGAAAGCGAAGAACGGGGAGTTTGAACCAAAGGCTGAGAACTATGATGGAAGCATCCCTATTGAGGAGATGCCTGAAATGACTCTCGAAGAGAAGGTTGCATACTAGGAGGCTCGTATCAGATATCTTGAGGATTACGTAGAATTTCAAAAAAAATGCCTTCCATACTGGAGGAGATATACTCATCCTACAGCGCCAAGAAGTAAAGGAGGACAAGCTCTTCATGGCTTATGACTACATAAGCAGAGGAAAGGCAGAAGAGAATGGTTATACCAACACCAGAGTCTTCAAGATGTTTGGTGTAAGCAGCACCGGTTATTATAATTATGTGGCACGCAGGGAGGATAGAGACGGGAAGCAGGCAGCTAGAAAACAGGATGAAAGCCATGTGATGCAGTGCTTCAAGGAGATCATTAAAACACTTGGATTCGTTCCTGGAAAGCGAACCTTCCGCCGACATATGTTCAGAAGGTTCAATTACAATATCAGCGTATCAAGAGCTTCAGCCATCATGAAAAAGATGCAGATAACTGCACAGCTTCCCAAAAAGGATGCATACAAGGGACAGGCAACCCACCATCATGAGTGCATGGCGAAGCCTAATCTCGTTAACCGCAACTTCAAGCTGGGAGTAAGACAGGTCATCCTTACTGATATCACTTATATTCATTACGGCTATAGCCGTACTCCAGCCTATATGTGTGCGTTCAAGGACGCCTATACAACTGAAATACTAGGTCATTATGTATCAGGGAGAATGGATGTATCTCTTGTGCAGAAGGCGTTCAATAATATGATGGAGAATCATAAGGACGAGTTCCCTAAGAATCTGGAGGTATACTGCCACAGTGACCAGGGTTCACAGTATCTGTCAACATCGTTCAAACAGCTTCTTAATGAGAATGATTTCATCCAGTCAATGTCCAGAAGAGGAAACAGTCAGGACAACGCCCCTATGGAATCATTCTTTGGGCGTATGAAGACTGAGGTCATTGACATCATCGCAAGATGTGGGGATATAG
>NZ_JBHSEB010000017.1:0-27292 GCF_042651925.1 Catenibacterium sp. GCM10023432
AAAATAATTCGAGAAAATATAAAGCGTAAAAAAAGCCGAAATAATCAGCTTAATTTCAAAAGGGCATTTATTTAGGTTCTAAAAAACATAGTGATAACTTCTAAAGACGGGGATTTCCTGAACTATCTGATTCCTAATATCATATTTATCTTTGAAATATAAATAAAAAGTACCTTTTGCGACTTTTGCTTTATTTACGATATCAGAAATAGATGTATTATTAAAATTCCTTTCAGCAAATAGCGCAGTTGCACTTGCTAGAAGACGTTCCCTTTTTTCTTCTTTATTTTTCTCTATTTTAGATTTAATATCAGTCAGAGCATTCATTTAAATACCTCCATCAATAATTATACTAGCAGTTGACCGAAAGTCAATTTTAACCATCACAACTAAAAAGAATAAATTCATTGTGATGAATTCACTTACACTTACATTCTTTGAAATATTGAAAACGTATACATCGAAAAAGTGCGAATTTATCAACCAAATTTTAAAAAATTTTTTTATTTAAAACACAAATATTTTATTGTATTTGGGAAATGATTATACTATACTTCTAAATATAGGAGAGTGAAATAAATTATGGCAATGACAGATTATTTAAATGACATGCCTGCTCAGGGTAACCGTAAGGTTGTTCTAGTTGGTACAGGGTTTGTAGGTATGAGTATGGCTTATACTTTAATGAACCACAAGGGTATTGACGAATTAGTATTAGTAGACGTTAATACTGAAAAGGCAGAAGGGGAAGCAATGGACTTAGTTCATGGTTTACCATATGCAAACGGTAAATTAAAGGTTTATGCAGGTGATTATTCTGACTGTGCAGATGCAAACGTTATCGTTGTAACTGCTGGTGCTGCTCAGAAACCAGGTCAGACAAGACTTGAATTAGTTGCAATTAACACAAAGATCATGGCTTCAGTTGGTAAGTCTATTAAAGAATCAGGATTCAATGGTGTTATCGTAGTAGCATCTAACCCATGTGATATTATGACTTACGTAATGCAGAAGGCTACTGGTCTTCATCCATACCAGGTTCTTGGTTCAGGAACTATGCTTGATACAGCAAGATTAAGATATGAAATTGGTAACTTCTTCGAAGTAAACCCAGCTTCAGTTCACGGTTATATCATGGGTGAACATGGTGATAGCTCATTCGTATCTTGGACAAACGCATATATCGGATGTAAATCACTTCTTGAGGTAGTAGAAGAAAGAAAAGTACCATTTGATCAGTTACAGAGAATCTACGAACAGGTTAGAGATGCAGCTTATGAAATCATCAACAAGAAGAGAGCTACTTACTATGGTATCGGTATGTCTCTTGCAAGATTAGTAGATGCAATCTTAAACAACGAAAATACAGTTCTTCCATTATCATGCTACCTTGAAGGTCAGTATGGTCATGAAGGTTTATATATCGGTGTTCCAGCAATCATCAACAGAGCAGGTATCCGTGAAATCTTAACATTACCTTTAACTGAATCTGATCAGGAAAAATTTGACAAATCTTGTAATACTTTACAGGAAATCATTGATACTACTGTAAAACCTATTCTTGAAGGAAAAGCATAACATTGATTTTCACTTAAACTCTTAGGCTCGCGCCTGGGAGTTTTTTTTGCTTTACATTAAATTAAGGTTTATTATAGGAGAAATGTGCTATAATACATGAACGAGGAGGAAATTTCATGAATAACAATGAATTTGAATACAGTGAAAAAACAAGACGCCGTGTTAGAGTTTTTAAAAGAATCTTATCTTTTATTGTTCTTATTCTTGCAATTGCCACAATGGTTGCTTTATTCTATGTAAAAAAAGAAAAGATGCGCGTGCGATTGTTCTTTTCACTATTACAATATATTGCGATGAGTATCGTTTTGATCTCACCAAGACTCTTGAAGAAGTTTGCAAACTTTGAAGTACCAGTTGAAGTACATATCAGTGTTACAGCTTTTGCTTTTTTAGGATTAGTACTTGGTGATGGTTTAAACTTCTATGGAAAAATAGCCTGGTGGGATTCATTACTTCATTTCACTTCAGGAATCATTCTTTCATTTATCGCTTTATGGTTGCTACAGATGTTAGTCATGCGTACTAAATATCTATTTATGCACCGTGCATTATTATATATATTTGTTGTTGCTTTCTCACTTGCTGTAGGGGCTATATGGGAATTATGTGAATATACAGTTGATGATATCTTCCATACCAATAACCAGCAATATATGGCAACAACACGTGCAACAATTGTATCAAGTGATGATGAACCATTAGAAGGACATGAAGCACTCGCTGATTCTATGAAGGATCTTGCACTAGATCTTGCAGGTGCTATTTTAGTTATTGGTTATGAGTGTTCTAAAAAAGAAATTACACAATATTATGTTTCTAAGAGAGACTAGTATTGGAATTGTCACATCTTGGTGTTAGAATAGATGCGATTATAGGAGAAATATTTATGAAAGATATTGTTTTAGGTAAAAGAAAGCATTCTGGTCACCTTTCTGCACCAAAGAAAGTATCTCTTTCTTTCCTTGCAGTTATTATATTTGGTGCTATAGTACTTTCTTTACCATTCGCAAATAAACATCATGCAGCTAGTTTTCTAGATAATTTATTTATTTCAACTTCGGCTGTATGCGTAACAGGGCTTTCACCCTTAACTGTTGTAGATCAATATAATTTATTTGGACAGATTGTTCTTATCATACTTGTCCAAATTGGTGGTCTTGGATTCTTAACTTTCTTATATCTTTTCTTGTTTCTTGCAAGACAAAGAATTACATTAAGTAAAAAACTTGTCTTTACTGAAGCACTCAATCAGAATTCTTTAAGTATGCTTCCAAGACTCTTGAAAACTATTTTTATTTATACTGTTTCAATAGAAACGATTGGAGCAATCTTCTTGTCAATGTTTTTTATGCCTCGTTTAGGTGCTCTTAAAGGCTTATATTATGGTATATGGCATTCCATTAGTGCATTTTGTAATGCCGGATTTGATTTATGTGGTTCAACATCATTTGTTGCCTATAACACTAGTCCTATTATTAATTTCATTGTTCCATTTGAAATTATCATGGGTGGGCTAGGTTTTATTGTGGTATTAGATATTCATGATAAATATATTAAAGAAAAAAGAAGATCATCAAGCTTTTCATGGCATCATCTTTTTGGCAGTTTTGCGTTACATACTAAAATTGTGTTAGTGATGACTGTGTCTTTAATTGTAGTAGGAACTGTATTATTTTTTGTGATGGAATTTAACAATCCATTAACTATTGGAAAAATGAATTTTCAGGATAAACTTGTTGTATCATTCTTCCAATCAGTGACAACTCGTACAGCTGGATTCTCTACTGTTGATATGTATTCACTTAATAGAATCACAAAAATATTAATGTGTTCTTTTATGTTTATCGGTGGGTCTCCTGCATCTACTGCCGGAGGTATTAAAACAGTTACTTTTGCACTAGTATTACTATTAATGAGAACAACTTATCGAGGTATTGAAGAAACAACAGTATTCCAGCGTCGTATCAAGAAAAGAACACTCGTAAGAGCTTTTTCTATCTTTTTCCTTGGACTAATGCTTTGTATTATTTCATCTTCTATTATGCTTATAACAGAACCTAAACAGGATTACTTAAATATCCTAATGGAAGTATTCTCAGCATTTGGTACAGTAGGACTGAGTGCATCTGTTACACCTGCATTAAGTATAGTTGGTAAATGCGTAGATATTATCTTGATGTATGCTGGACGTATTGGTCCAATTTCATTAATGATTTTATTTACTAAACGTTCACATGATAAAAATACAAAAGAATTTAAATATCCAGATGAGGATGTACTTGTTGGCTAGGAGGAGTAATTATGAGTAATAAACCAAAACAGGTAGCTATTTTAGGATTAGGGATCTTTGGCAGTACACTTGCTGAAACATTAGAAGACTTTGGAGTAGAAGTTCTTGCGGTTGATATTGACCCAGTATGTGTTAGTAGAATTAAAGACAATGTCACTAAAGCAATTGTTGCAGATGTCACTGATCGTGAACAATTATTAGAACTTGATATCAATACATTTGATGTTGCAGTTGTAGCTATTTCTAAACACTTTGAAGAAGCGGTATCATGTACACTATTATTAAAGGAATTAAATGTCCCTTATGTTATTGCGAAAGCACGTACAAAACGTAAGAAGATCATCTTAGAAAAAGTAGGGGCTGATCGTGTTATTAATACAGAAAAAGAAATGGCTTATAAGCTTGCTAAACATTTATTAAGACGTTCTATTGTTGATTTAGTAGAACTTGATGAAGAATATTCTATTGTAGAGATTAGAACACTTAAGGATTGGGAAGGTAAATCACTTTCTAATGTTAATATCCGTCGAGTTTATGGTATGAACGTTGTAGGTATTAAACCTCAAGGTTCACCTAAGATGACAATGGACTTTAGTGCTGATTATATTATTCAGCCAGGAGATCATTTCCTTGTTGTAAGTAAAACAAAAGAAGTAGAAAAATGGGATTTTCTCACTAAGGAATAGCTTTTTGCTATTCCTTTTTTTGTCAGAGTCGCATTAAAAAGATCATTATTAAATTGAAGTTATAATAAAACTTTGCTACATTTTTATCAGTGGAAGATAGTTTAGACTGGCAGAACGTGCTGATAGACGAGGCATCGGTTCAATTCCGGTTGACCACTATTAATCAAAGTGCTCATTAAGAGCACTTTTTTTGACTTTTATAGTGGCCTTCTTTATTTCCTTTGATTATCCGGTCTATTATTTCTATAATGGTAATAGGAGGACATTATGAACCTATTACATCTCATAATTGAAACATTTGATAAGAATGTTGTGACTGACTTCACTTCATTAAAGAATCATTTAAATTATATTGAAAATCATAATACAGTCGTCAATGGTCTCACATTCGCTTTTTTTGGTTTGACAGAAATTATTATTAAGAGAGTTTATCTTACATTTGAACTAAACAGTACCATACATACCATTGAACGTATGTATAGGAATAGAAAATGTATTCTTCAATGTGATGGTCTAGAAGATGAAGAAGCCCAGCACCATATCCACAATATTTTAAATATGAATTATAATCAGTTCCTACATCAATTTATTATGCCTTCTTCTTTTATAGAAACTTGGATTCAATCACCTACAGAGGAACTTATGTGTTCCTTTGTATCTACAAAACCTGTTATGACGAGTGATACAAAAATGATAGAGGAACAGATTAATGACACAATGGCTTTTTTAAATAGTTATGAAGATTATAAGAGTACATGTGCTTATATTACTAAGAATAAACCTTATCTATCTCTCTATTCCAATCATTTAGATCAACTAGAAAAATCCTTAGAAGATAAGAAAAAGAAGGTTCTGCGTGAAATAGAACTTGTCACTGAACTAAATGATATGGAAAAGAAAGCCGCTATTAGAAAGAAACAGCAGCAGACCATCGATAGACGTCGAGAAGGATTAAATGAGCTCTCATTACTTTATGATGAGTATTTACTTTCACAGGATCATCTATTTGATTTAGAACAGTCCTATAGTCGTGCTGTATATCTTTATGGTAGTGAAAACGATGATTATATGCGTATGTATCATCATTATATGAATAGTCTTGCAGGTATTCTTGCTAAGGACTTAAAAGAAGGAACACCTTGTCCTGTATGTGGCTCTCTTCATCATCCTAAACCGTGTTTGATAGAAGGAAGAGAAGTATCTCAAGAACTTCTTTTTAAAAAAGAAGCTATATTAGAAAAAACAAGAGAAGATCTAGAGAAGAAACGCATAGAAAAAGCCACTTATATGGTGCGTCATCAAAGGCTCATTGAAAAGATTATTCAAAAGAAAAAAGAACTGCATATTACAGAAGATATCTCTAAAGAGATGTTTATTAGAGAACTCAGTGTTCTGAATACAGATTATTTATCTCATTATAAGAAAGATAAGAAACTTCTAGATGAGATAGGGTATCTTCATAAATTAGAAAAACATCTTCCAGCACTTAAACAGGACTATCATGAGATATTATTGGCTATTGAAGAAGTAAAAGAAGAATATCTCACTTTAGAAGAAAAAATCAAGAATGCTGAAATGTTCTGTAATGACATCATTCAAAAATATTCTTTTATTATTTATGTAGATGATTGTTTTATTGAAAATAAGAAGAAGGAATGCCTCAATAATCAGAAAATTCTTACATTACTACATAAACAGACAGTCCCTCTTGAAGAAGACATGGCACCATTTATAAAGCAGATGATGGTGAGGGCAAATCGCTTATTAAAAGAAATCACGCATGGTTGTTTGGAACTTGAGATCAAAGATGACAAGCTATATCTTAATCAAGATCATCAAATGTCTTTAGTACAGGATTCTTCAATGATTGGCTTATGTACAATTGTTTTAGGATATAGTCTATCTTCTTTGATTTCACATCAGGACATCTTATTTATTGATGATACACTGCAGTATAAGATGAATGATTATTATGAAACATTGATTCATGCATTATCTGCATCTCCTTGTTTTTCAAAGCTTTATATCACCGCTTCAATGATTGCAGCACATTATTATCAGCGTGCGTTAGATTAATCCTTTTCATTTTCATAAAAATAGTTATAATATTATCGTACAGGAGAGGAGAAAGTTATGGCAAAAAATAATATTAAAAATGATGCAATTACACCAAGAGACGTTGATTTTGCTCAGTGGTATACAGATGTATGTCGTAAAGCAGAATTAATGGATTATTCTAGTGTTAAAGGATTTATTATTTATCGCCCATATGGTTATGCTTTATGGGAACAGATTCAGAGTTACATGGACAAGAGATTTAAAGAAACAGGACATCAGAATGTCTATATGCCAATGCTGATTCCTGAATCTTTATTAAATAAAGAGAAAGACCATGTAGAAGGATTTGCACCAGAATGTGCAGTTGTTACTAAAGGTGGTTTAGATGATTTAGAAGAACACTTAATCGTTAGACCTACTTCAGAAACATTATTCTGTGAACATTATGCTAAGATTGTAAACTCTTATCGTGATCTTCCAAAGAAATATAACCAGTGGTGTTCAGTTGTAAGATGGGAAAAGACTACTAGACCATTTTTACGTGGTTCTGAATTCTTATGGCAGGAAGGTCATACAATTCATGCTACTGAAGAAGAAGCACGTTCTGAAACATTAATGATGAGAGATATTTATGAAGAAACTGCAAAAGAATTACTTGCTATCCCAATGTTAACAGGACGTAAAACTGAAAGAGAAAAATTTGCAGGTGCTGAAGAAACTTATACTATTGAAGCATTAATGCATGATGGTAAGGCTCTTCAGTCTGGTACATCTCATTACTTCGGTCAGGGATTTGCGAAGGCATTCAACATGACATTCCTAGACAAGGATAACAAGTTAAAACATGTTTATCAGACATCATGGGGTGTTTCTACAAGATTATTAGGTGCAATCATCATGGTTCATGGTGATGATAATGGTCTTGTTTTACCACCTAGACTTGCTCCAACACAGGTAGTTATTATCCCAATTCAGCAGAAGAAGGCTGGCGTACTTGAAAAAGCAGATGAAATCGCAGCACAGTTAAAAGCAGCAGGTATGAGAGTAAGTGTAGATGCAAGTGACAAATCACCAGGATGGAAGTTCTCTGAAGCAGAAATGCGTGGTATTCCAGTACGTATTGAAGTAGGACCACGTGATATTGAAAACGGTCATTGTGTTGTTGTAAAACGTAATGATGGTGTCAAGACGCAGATGGACTTAGATGAAAACCTTCCACAGGCAATTCATGATACATTAGAAACAATCCATAAGGAAATGTATGATAAGGCAGCAGCATTCTTAAATAGCCATATTACTCGTGTAAATACTTTAGATGAAGTTGGTAAAGTATTAGATGAAAAGGGTGGCTATGTCAAGATGAACTGGTGTGGTGAAGAAGCATGCGAATTAAAGATCAAGGAACTTTATCAGGCAACTTCACGTTGTATCGATGAACATGAAGAAGCAGATGGCGTATGTCCATGCTGTGGTAAAAAAGCAAAACATGTCGTTTATTTTGCAAGAGCATATTAATAAAATGGATCTCAACAAGAATTTGTTGGGATTTTTTATGTTTTTTAAATAGCCCCCTTTTTTCTAGCATTTTTATTGTATTGTTTAATGTTATTTTTATGCTAAAATGGTATAATAATTTGCATTAAATGTAAAAGGGAGAAAACTATTTTGAAAAAGACACATACAGCACACTTATCTTTAATAGTAGGGACACTACTGATGCTTCTTAATCAGTTTTTTTGGACATCCCATGCCAATGTATTAAATACAAATAATGTCGGTCTTTTAATGAGTGCTTTACAGATCTGTCACATAGCCACATTAATAGGACTCGATCTTGTTATCATATCTTTAGGATATATTTATTCTAATAAGGAAAACAGTCTTTCAGAAGCACTAAAATTATGGATTTATACTGTTGTGGCTGGTATATTTTCTACGATTATCTGTTTCTTGCTTACAAAGGGAATAGATACAAATGCCTTTTATTCTATCTTCTTTCCAGTTATAAGAAACGTATCTCCTGTAATCACAGGTGTGATTCTTTCTTTGATCTGCTATCCATTTATGAAGAAGGTTAACCATAAATATTTAAAGTATTTACTCTTAGGACTTCTGGCATTACCTACACTCAGTGGTATCGATTTATTGAGTTTTGGAGATGGATATAGTGTTCCATTCACATTTATATTATTTTATCTAGGCGTTATTGAAGCGCACGAAGACAATCATTTTTCGTTTATTCCATTTATTATAGTTGCATTAATGGATGTGCTATGCGTTAGTATTATGCCATTATGTTCTGATATTGTACATGGCGATATGTCTACCGCATTACGCTTTACGACATCAACTTCTTTCTTTGAAGTGATGATTGCCTGCCTTCTTATCCGATTATTAAAAAATATACCATTCTTAAATAGATGGTCTTCAATTTGTTATATTCCAATTGCATCTCTTGTCTTTGTTGGGGCAGGGCGACTAGAAAATATTGTGTCATGGAATGAAACGCTTGTAGGCACTTCTTCAAAGAAACTCTTTCTATTAGGTGGCTTTGAAGCATTCCTTATTATTTTAATTGTACTGCTACTTACAGCATGTTTAATGCGTCTTCCACGTATTAAAACATTAAATCATGCTATCAATAAACACTTCGAAAACTTTGAGATGAGTGAAGAGTGGATTAAGAAAGAAATTCAGTATATTGAACAATTTTTATCGAATCATAAAATAAATATTGTTATGCTTATTTTTGCATATATTCTTTCTTATGCTTCATTCATCGGTATGAATACAACCTATATGATTCAACCAAGCTCATCACAATCCTATAATATCTTTTTCTATATTTTCTTTAGAAGACAATTCTTTGTCTTATTGAATACATTTGTGCTTTTCCTAGTCGCACGCTTCCTTTTAGCTGTTACAAGACATTATTGGTTTTCTGTACTTATTACTGGCTTTATCCAGATTGTTATTACAGTTGCGAATCATTTAAAGATTATTTTCCGTGATGAACCAATTATTCCAGGTGATCTCGCTATGATCAAGGCTTGGAAGAGTCTACTAGGAATGATGGGAACAACAGTCATTATTGCAACAATTGTCCTTGTTGTCCTTGTTATTTTTCTTATCGTCTATTTAGAAAAGAAGCATCCATATGCATTCCATATGTCTCTAAAAAAGAGTGTGATCTGGGTACTTGTGACTGTCATCTTCTTTAGTGGAACAGTCGTTATGAATCATGATGGCTCTTATGTCAACGCATTAATGCGTAATTTAGGAGATGAACCTTACTTCTTTAATCAGCTTTATGGTGCTAAAGTGAATGGCCCTATTCTCCAATTCCTTAATAATATTGATATTTCTATTATGGATGAACCAGAAAACTATAGTAAAGAAACGATGGAAAAGATTTATAAAAAATATGCGAAGGAATCAAAGAAAATTAATGCTAAAAGAGACAATGACTGGAATGATCAGATCGTTATTATGGGACTTGCTGAAAGCTTTGCAGATCCATATCGTATTCCTGAATTAACACTTTCTCAAGATCCTATCCCTTATATTAGAAATCTGATGAAATCCACAACATCAGGACTCATGTTTAGCACAGGTTATGGGGGTGGGACAGCCAATATGGAATATATGGCTTTAACTGGTCTTAACCAAGGGTTCTTCTCCGCTGCTTTAACACCTTATACACAGTTAGTCACTGGACAAAATAATGCGTATGCTTTTTCTCGTTTATTTAATCAAGCTGTGGCTATTCATCCTTATATTGGTGTTTATTATAGTCGTCAGACAGTTTATGATAATTTCGGCTTTGATAAATTCATGTATCTTGGTTCAGAGTATCCAATCAAGCATCAATATAGTATTGATCGCAGTCCTTATCTTTCAGATGAAACAGCTTTTGCAAATACGATTGATGAAATCATTGATGCAAAGGGCAGTAAACTGATCAACCTTGTTACTATGCAGAATCATCTGCCATATGACAACAATTACTACAATGGTAAAGAAAAATATGCCGCAAGCGGTAATGCGGTGAATGATAGTAAGGTAAAAGCCATGGTAGAAGAATATGTTATGGGACTTCATCATACAGATGTTGCAGTCAAGAATTTTATTGAGAAACTAGATAATATTAATAAGCCTGTGACATTTGTCTTCTATGGTGACCATCTACCTGGTATTTACTGGAATACAAAAAATAATACTGTTCTTCACCAGACAGATTATTTCATCTATTCTAATAAATATGCCAGAGAACATCTAGGTATGACAGCTTATGATCAATATAAGCTAGTTTCACCAACAGATTTCATGGCACTTGTACAAAAACAGACATCTACGAAAACAACTCCTTATACTACGTTATTAGAAAAGGTGCTTGATGAGTTGCCTGTTATAACAACAAAAGCTGCAGCAGGCTCTGAAGAAGACACTGATGCAGCAATGATGAATGATGAAGGAGAACTTGTGAAATATAAAGATCTTACATCATCACAGAAGAAATTATATAAAGAATACAAGCTTGTCCAATATGATATGACAGCAGGAAAAAATTATCTTGAGAATATGCATTTTACTGAAGGAGGCGTGTAATTACGTCTCTTTTATTTTGATATTTAATAAGTATATAAAAGCTGATGATTGCATTTCAGCAATGATTACGCCACTTACATCCTGTGGAGCTGCTTCAATTGCTTCAATAAGACATGTAGATAAATCAATGTTTTTAAGTGGTGCATGAAGAAACGATGTTTGAATCATTCTGCATTCCTTATATTTTGTCTTATTCATCGTAATATCTTGAAATATAGCCTGACTCAAATCACATTGATTAAATAGTGTCTCCTTATTTCTCGTGAACTACCTCGACTTAATACTCCGTATTTGAAGTCAAGGCTTCTAGGATGCTTACGCATCCGTTTAAGAAGATTGATATTTAAGTCTCCACCTATTGCTAGGCAATCCTTATTCTTATTGCGTGTCCACTTCGCCTCTACTGTATAGGATGTTTACATCCACAACGCTACTTTTACGCATGATATTTAATGCACCATTCACATCTGCATTCAGAACTTGTCCACTCGCTGTTCTATACTGTCCACGATGTATTCTCTTTCCACTGAAATGGTATTCTTCAGTATCATCACTCTTATAGACTGGTATGACATCCTTATCCCAGAAGCTCGCCTTTGACGTGTAGGATTTCTCCTGCATTACAAGTGTGATGCCATTCAGTTCACAGAGATATTCAAGCTTGTCTCTCAGCAATCCAAATGGAATATTGATAAAAGTCTTATTGTTTCTTCTGCCTATGTTGGAATCCTTCTGAAATGTTTCATTATAGCCCACAACAAGAGTTCCGACATCATGATCGATACAGTAATCAATCACCCTGCGTGCTAATGCCTTCTGTCTGTTGGTCGTCTTCTTTCCAAAATGCTGCTTATCCTTGATGGACTGTAATCTTGCATTTTCCTTATTGAACAGCTGGTTAATGAACTTCAGTCTTCTTCCATCGATGATGAATGTTTCACCTTTACTTGACAGGCCAGTGACAAGATTATTGATACCAAGATCTAATGCCAGTGCATTTGTTGTATTGAGATTCCTTTGAATGCATTCAGCTTCATAGGTATACTGAATTTCAAAGAACCTGGCATCTGCCTTTGGTATGATACGTATTTCCTTCACTTTCTTATCAAGCAGTATAGGCGGGATAGTAATCTCAACAGCCTTATGTGTCTTTCTGAAGCTGTTTGAATATGGAAGTATGAGCTTATTCCCTTTAAGTCTTACAAATCCAATGACAAGTGTAGTATATCCATCACTAGGAAGATAGCGTGGAAGTCTGCAGTTCTTAAGTGCATGCTTTCCCTTTTTAAGAAGACCGAAGAATGATTTAAATGAGCCATCTACAACCTTGAGTATCTGCTGTGCCATATTGGAATTAAGCGTTCTATAGTTATCAGAAGACTTCAGAAGTGCATAGTTCAACTCAAACTTGAGATACTTGCCTTGGGCAAAGTAATGCTGTCTGATGTTATAGATTGCTTGATTAGTAATATTCTTTGCAATATGACATAATTCCTTGATGGAACGATAGTCTTCCTTGGACAGATGCTTTACCTGCTGCTTGACTGTAAGATATATAATCTCCTTTCTGTAGATTTAGGAAAAGAAGTTTCTTATATGTATTATACTATTTCTTACTCCAAATTTCTCTATCAGATGTATTAACGGTATTCATCCCCCACCTATATTCTATATTGAGGTGGCGGGTTTCTGCCTGTTTTTTAGATAAAAGAGAAATTTGCGAAATGACATTGATGGAAATCACTCTGTTGATATGTCTCTTCTATCAGCCAATTATTCTCATATGTTTGATTTATTAACTTATTTCATTAAATCCATTTCTTTCACCTCATCTCTATTATATCTTCTTTGTTGAAAAAAAGTGTTGATATGATAAAATACTTGTACGAGGTAAGACTATGAGACAAAAAAGAATGGCTTTAATTAATGACATAACTGGTTTTGGAAGATGTTCTATTGCAGTTATGGCACCAATTATATCTACTATGCGTATACAAGCTGTACCGGTACCTACTGCTATATTATCTACCCATACGCAATTTCCTGTTTATCATTTTGATGACTATACAAAACATATGCCTGATTATATTCAGACATATAAGGATTTGAAACTAGAATTTGATGGTATTGCGACTGGTTTTCTAGGTTCAAAGGAACAGGTAGAAATCGTTATTGATTTCATTAAATCCTTTAAGCGCAAAGAAACATTTGTATTAGTAGATCCAGTTATGGGGGATCACGGACATCTTTATGCTACTTACAGCAAAGAAATGGCTGAAAGCATGAAGGATCTTGTTCACTATGCAGATATATTGACACCAAACTTAACAGAACTTGTTACACTATTGGATCGTGATTATCCAGAAGTAATTCCGACAGAAGAGGAATTAGGACAGATGTGTCATGAACTTTCTTTAAAAGGTCCACAGATGATTGTCGTGACAGGAATACCAGTAGATGATGCGCATATCATGAATTTTATTTATGATCATGGAAAATCCTCAAGCATTCTAGTAGACCGCATCGGACCAGATCGCAGCGGAACTGGAGATGTGGTATCAAGCGTTATTGCGGGAGGCTATTTGAATAATCATTCTTTCTATGATTGTGTAAAAAAGGCGACTGAATTCTCTTCTCAATGTATCGCTTATAGTGAAGAAATAGGGACACCTACTTATTATGGCTTATGTTTTGAACAGTATTTAAGTGAATTAGGAGACTTTTAAGATGACTATTTTATATACACTTTATAAAAATACTTATATTGATCTTTCACATTTAGACTCTACCAAAGGAGTGACATGCTATGTTAATACAACTAACCGTTGTCCATGCGCCTGCACATTCTGTTTAAGACAGACAAAAGAGATGATGGAGAACAATTCTTTATGGTTGAAGGAAGAGCCTTCTAAAGAAATGATTATTGAAGAATTCAAGAAGTATGATCTCAATGATTTTAAAGAAATTGTTTTCTGTGGATTTGGTGAACCAATGGAAAGATGGGATGATATCAAAGAAGTCATTGATTATATCCGTGATACTAAGAAAGATATGAAAATTCGCATTAATACCAATGGTTTAGCCAATGATATTTATGGTAGAGATGTCACTCCAGAATACAAAGGACGTTTTGATACAGTGTCTATCTCGTTAAATGCCCCTACAAAGGAAGAATTTTTAGAACTTACACGTTCTAAGTTTGGTATCTCTTCTTTTGATGATATGCTTGATTTTGCAAAGAGGTGTAAGGCTTATGTTCCAAATGTTGTATTAACTGTTGTTGATATTATTGGAGAAGAAAAGATTGAGGCATGTCAGAAAATTACAGATGAAATAGGTGTTACATTAAGAGTAAGACCTTTTGAGGAGTAAAATATGCAATATATGACAAGTGAAGAGCGTTTAATCGCTTTAGATAAGATGACAAATACAAGAGATCTAGGTGGATATGAAACACAGGAAGGCTATTATACAAAAAGCCATCATTATATTCGTGCTTCAGCACCAGCGAATGCAACGGATGAAGATCTAGAAAAACTTTATGATTATGGTGTACGTGTCACTATTGATTTACGTTCTGATTTTGAAAAACAGGCCCAGCCATCACCATTTAAAGATTATCGCGATGTAGAAAATATTGAAATTAATTTGATGGATGATGCAGTCGTAAAGGTAGTGCCTAGTGAAGTCAAGGAATATAAAGACCTTGGTGGTGTTTATATTTATATGTTAGAAGCACATCAGAAACAGATCAAAGCTGTCTTTGATGTATTTAAGGATCATCTCTATGAAGGTGTCTTATTCCATTGTAGTGCAGGTAAAGACCGTACAGGTATTATTGCAGCATTACTATTAGAACTTGCAGGATGTCACGATCATGATATCGTTAAGGACTACAGTGAATCTTACGCCAACAATCAGGAAATTATTGAAGCACTTAAAGAGATGATGGATGAAGAAACAGAAAGTTATCTTACATCTTCACCACGTTATATGATGATTTTCCTAGATTATCTAAGAGAACACTATGGTAGTGCGAAAGCTTATTTATATCATATCGGTATGTCTGAAGAAGATATTGAAGATATTAAACTATCTTTTATTATTTAATGAGAAAAAACACCACTTATGGGGTATATACCCTATAGGAGGTGTTTTTTATGACAAAGAAAGAAAAAATAAGAATTATTAGATTATTGCTTAAACAATATGAGAAGGACAAGAATATACTCAACTCATTAAACCAGGCAAACTATTATCCTTCCATCAACTATGAGGACTATTATCAAACATCTTCTTCCTCTAAAGAAGATTATTTACTTAATAGAATATACTTAAAACAGGAACTCACCAAACGTATTATCTTTATAGAAAAGTCACAATCCATTATCGGTGATGAGTATTATCATATCATTCTAGAAGATTATTTCTATGAACATAAGCACTGGTGGAAGACACGTTATTCTCGTGCTACTTACTACCGACGTCAGGAAGCAGCTATTGATGCATTTTTTGATTATGTGACAAGTATATTGTAATTTTGGGGATTGTTGTATTATAATTGATGTTGTGAGGTGAACAACATGAATTATTTTGATAAAATCAAAGAAGCTTTAAGCAGTAAATTAAAAGGCAAGGAACTAACATTAGATTCTAACTTAAGAGACCTTGGTATTGATTCTCTTGATGTTGTAGACTTAATTATGGATTTAGAAGAAGAATTAGGAATTGAGTTCTCTGATGAAGAATTAATGTCTATTCATACTATGAAGGATGTATGTGATTTAATCGATAAAAAGAAGGTATAAGAAAATCCAGACAAATCTGGATTTTTTTATGCTTTGTTTTTGAATAGTTTACAAATAATCTTATCTACATAAGGGATTCCATTCAACATTTCTAAATGATCTTTGAAGATAAATAGAATACTGAAGAAATAAACAACCACACCAACCATAATTGCAAGGATAAGTGGAATAAAGACACGATGGAATACTTTGAAAAGTAGACAATAAGAACCATAGGCACATGCACCCATAAATAGTGAAGCAACTAATGGTAATAAAACAGCAGTCTTAAAATTGATATGATAGCCCACAAGTCTATTTAATGCGAACTGGTTAGTGACACACATCTGTAAGGCATAAAGCGAAGTTCCAATAACAAGTAGATAAATACCAACATTAAGGAACTGTGGTGGCACTAATACAAGCATCAGTATAAGGATGATTACATGGACAACCAATGCTTTGGCAGCATTTCTTAAAGGTACTTTTACTGCGCCAATCGCCTGCAAGATACCGTTAGATAAAGTAGATAAACCATAAAGTACAATCGCAGGTGCACCAAGAGTAAGTGCAGTAGAGGCAATCTTCAATGTCTTAGGCTGTGGGAAAATCAGACCCATAACAGGATAAGCGAGTACACCCATACCTACAGCTGCAGGTATTAGAATAAGCATAGTAATAAAAGTACTATTCTTGATGTTGGCACGCACTTCCTTGAAATCTTTTAATGCATAAGAACTAGAAATCGCAGGAATAGTTGCTGTACTCATTGCACTTGCAAGCGCAACAGGGACATTCATTAAGACAACATATTTACCAGCATAAACACCATAAAGTTTAACAACATCAATCAGTGCAACACCACGTGCCTGCATAATACCATAGAAGATAAACATATCGATAGTAGAAACAAGGTTATAGATACATGTAGAAATGATGATTGGTGTGACAATATTAAGGATAGAACGGAATATGGCCTGTCCTGATTGTACACGAGGATCCGCGTCGGTCTCATCAATCATGTGTCTGCCTTTTTTTAAATAAACGCATATCATATAAATAAGGGCAACAAGAACACCAAAGCCTGTACCTAAGGCACTTCCTCCAGCACCACGGCTAGCAAGTAATGTATGATTATTTGCATATGGCTGAATAAACAAATAAGCAGCACCTACAGACACAAAGGCATTTAATAACTGTTCAATAATCTGAGAAACAGATGTATAAACAGTTGTTGAATATGCCTGGAAATAACCTCTTAATACTCCGACTAAACCGGATAGGAAAATGGTAGGGCAAAGAATTCTTAATGCGAATACCGCATTTTCTGTCACAATCCATGGGGCTAAGATAAATGTAAGTATTGCAGCAGAACCACCAACGACAGTAATATAGATTAGTGCACATTTAAAAATTTTACGTGCATTATTATATTGATGAAGAGCGAGCTTCTCACTAATTAATTTAGAGATTGCGGTTGGAATACTGTAAGAAGAAATAAGCAGTACCATTGCATAAATATTATATGCAGTAGAGTAATAACCATTCCCTTCATCACCAATTAAAGCGGTTAATGGACTTCTATAAAGAACGCCAATAATACGTACAAGTATACCAGCGAGTGCTAGAATAGAAGCCTGCTTGACAATTGATTTAGATTTGTTCAAAATATTCACTCCTTATAAAAATCTTTCATTTTTAATTTATATCATTTTTGTATGTCTATTACAATATATTCGCCAAAACATCTGATAAGTTTTTAGATTATTATTTTTAAAAGTATCCCAGGTTTATATGTTTTATGGTATACTTCATAGAGAATAAAAAAATGGAGGGTAGTTTATGACTAAAAGCAGAGTAATTATTGCACTCGATTTCAAAAACAAAGCAGATGTTCTTGAATTCCTAGATAAATTTGATGAACCGCTCTTTGTGAAAGTAGGTATGGAACTCTTCTATGGAGAAGGACCTGCAATCATTCAGGCTATCAAAGAAAGAGGACATTCAATCTTCCTAGACTTGAAATTGCATGATATTCCTCATACAGTAAAGATGGCTATGAAGAACTTAGCACGTCTTGATGTTGATATCGTTAATGTTCATGCTTCAGGTTCTAAAGCTATGATGCAGGCAGCGATTGAAGGTTTAGAAGAAGAAAAGGGCAAGGATCGTCCTTTATGTATCGCAGTAACATGTCTTACTTCTTTAAGTCAGGAAGTATTAGATGATGAACTAGGTATTCATGAACCAATTCAGGATGTTGCAATTAGATGGGCTAAGAATGCGAAAGAAGCAGGATTAGATGGTGTTGTATGTTCACCATTAGAATCTAAAGGTATTCATGATGCTGTAGGAGAAGATTTCTTAACAGTCACTCCAGGTATCAGACTTGCCAGCGATGCAAAAGATGACCAGAAGCGTGTAACTACACCAGCTATGGCTAAGGATATGACTTCTAGCTATATCGTAGTAGGTCGTACAATTACTAAAGCAGCTGATCCAGTTGCTGCTTATAAAGAAGTATTTAATCAATTTCAAGGAGAATAATAATGAATAGAGAAGAATTAATTGCGAAAGATTTATTAAGTATCAAGGCTGTATTCTTAAGCCCTGATGAACCTTTTACTTGGGCTTCAGGTATTAAATCACCAATCTATTGCGATAATAGATTAACTTTATCTTACCCAGAAGTAAGAAATGATATCGAAAAAGGTTTAGCTGAACTTGTACAGGAAAACTATCCTGATTGTGAAGTATTAATGGGTACTTCAACTGCAGGTATCGCTCATGCTGCGTTAGTGGCTGATATCTTAAATAAACCAATGGGATATGTACGTGGTTCAAACAAGTCTCATGGACGTCAGAATCGTATTGAAGGTGTTGTAAGAGAAGGTATGAAGGTTGTAGTAGTAGAAGATTTAATTTCTACTGGTGGATCTTCATTAGAAGTAGTAGATGCATTAAGAGAAGCTGGATGTGAAGTATTAGGATTAGTAGCTATCTTCACTTATGGCTTAAAGGATTCTATTAAGAACTTTGCTGATAAGGATTGTCATTTCGTGACTTTATCTAGCTATGATGCACTTCTTCCTGTTGCTGTTGAACACAACTATATTAAAGAAGAAGCATTAGAAAAGTTAAAAGCATGGAAAGTTGATCCACATGATGAAAGCTGGACGATTAAATAATTATTTGAGGAGGGTAGATCCCTCCTTTTTAAATATGGTATTTTTTATGCAAATAAAGTATAATGAAAAAGGCTAATATTGCTTTTTGAAGTATAATGCTGTATAAATATTAAGATAGATTATTAAGGAGGATCCAACGTGTTAGAAGCTGTAAAATATGTGATCAAAGAAAACAGCGAGAACTTGTTTCGTATTTATTCTATTTCGAAATATGAAGTACTAGCTGACATGCGTGACTCAAAGTTAGGTTTATTCTGGAACTTTGCGAATCCAATTATTCAGGTATTAACATATTGGTTTGTATTTGGATTAGTATTAAATCGTAAGTCAGTAGATGGTATTGAATATATCTGGTGGATGCTTGGAGGTATGGTTGTATGGTTCTTTATTTCTCCATGTATTACAGCAGGGTGTAATGCTATCTTCTCTAAAATAAATATTATTACTAAGATGAAATTCCCAGTCAGTGTTCTTCCGGCTACAGTGGTACTTTCTAAGTTATTTGACCACTTCTGCTTGATGTGTATATTGACACTCCTATTCTGTTTTGCTGGCTATTATCCATCATTACATTGGGTAGGTCTTATTTATTATTGTTTCTGTGGTGTTGTCTTCTCGATTTCATTATCTATGACAACATCTGTACTTAATATGCTTGCACGTGATACAAGAAAACTAGTGCTTGCTATTATGCGTTTATTATTGTACATGACTCCAATTCTATGGAATGTGAAGAGCCTTCCATCTATTTTACAGAGAATCATGTTAACTAACCCTATTTATTATATTGTTCAGGGCTATCGTGACTGTTTCTTCTATCATCGTGGAATTATGTATTATAAATATTCTGCTTTCTGTTTCTGGGCTATTACAGCTTTCTTATTTGTGTTTGGCAGCTGTATTATGTATAAATTCAAATCTAAGTTTGTAGACTTTATTTAGGAGGCATTATGGATTCAAATATTGCAATTGAAGCACGTCATGCTTCTAAAATATATGAACTAAGATCTAAAGAGAAAAAAAGTGATGTCAAGTTCTATGCTTTAAAGGATTTGAACTTCCAGGTAAAGAAAGGACAGGTTGTAGGTATTCTAGGGACAAATGGTTCTGGTAAATCTACTATGTCAATTATTCTAGCTGGAATCTGTGATCCTGATGAAGGGGAAATTATTGTGAATGGAACTCAGGCACTTATTGCTATTAATACAGGATTGAACGCACAGTTGACAGGGCTAGAGAATATTGAATTAAAGGGTGCTTTATTAGGACTCTCTAAAAAACGTATAGAAGCGATTAAAGAAGGTGTTATTAATTTCGCAGAAATTGGTGACTTCCTCTATCAGCCTGTAAAGAAATATTCATCAGGTATGAAATCAAGACTTGGTTTCTCAATTAACCTTTGTCTTGATCCAGATATTATGATTGTCGATGAAGCTTTAAGTGTAGGTGATAAAGGTTTTGCGGAAAAGTGTCTGAATAAGATGACTGAGTTAAAAGAACAAGGTAAAACCATAATCTTTATTTCACATAACTTAAGACAGGTACGTCAATTCTGTGATAGTGCTATGTGGATTGAAGGTGGCATGCTTCGTGAATATGGAGATATTGATGAAGTATGTGATCATTATGCTGACTATGTAGAGTACTACAATCATTTATCCGCAAAAGAGAAAAGGAAAGTACGTGATGAGAAGTTCGCAAAGCGTGTTATTCCTAATTCTCGTCGTACACTAGGTGATAAGCTCTTTGCTGCTATTAAGACTAGATAAACAAAGGGCAGGGTAACCTGCCTTTTTAAATATGGGGAAAGGAAGTTTAATTATGAAATTATCAATTATCATACCATTTAATCGTTATATTCGTTATTTATATGACTGCTTAGAAAGTATTAAGGATCAGAAATTATCTGATTATGAAGTACTTCTTATTGTAGATGCTATTGAAGATGTGAAGGATAAGATCCATAAATATGATTTACCAATCACTCTTGTTGAATCAGGAGAAGCATCAGTAGGTAAGAAGAGAAATATGGGTCTTGATCTTGCAAAGGGAGATTATGTTTATTTCTTAGATAGTGATGACTATGTATTACCAGGCTGTTTGAATGCTTTAATGGAAGAAGCAGAAAAGTCTCATAATCAAGTTGTGGCAGGTAAGAGAATGGTTTCATGGTTCAAAAAGCAAGTTTATGAAACAATGAGCGATGAAACAAATATTGAAAGAAACTTAAAAGACAAGGATCATGATCGTCTTGTAAAAGTGGAAAGAAAACAAGAAAAACATGTTTATGACAATGAACCAGAACAGTTCAAGATTGATCTTCTTATTCGTACAAGACATGCATTAAGAAATGTATCATGCTTAAACCTTCTTATTAAACGTTCACTTATTGAAGATAATCATATTTCTTTTAAAGAAGAATTCTTCTGGTATACAGATGCACCATTTGTAGTTGAACTATTAAAATATACGAATGATGTGTCTTTTGTAGAAGATGCTATTCTAGTCAAACGTAAACATAATGATCCAATCAATCGTCCTGCTTTATCCCAGATTAAGGATCCTGATGGTCGCTTTGATGAATTTATTGAAGCGCATAACTATTGCTTAGAGATTTCTAAGGATTATCCATCTATTCATTATTATATTAATGCGAAGATGGCTAACTACTTTACTAGTTTCTTTGCTAAAAAGGTGAGAAGAAGTGAAGATGATAAGTGGAGAACAACACGTTTTGATACAATGGCAGAAGTATTAACTCGCATTGAACCAAAACTATTAAAGAAATCTCTTTATCGTCGCAGACTTTCTAAAGCATGTATGAATCATGACTTAAAGAAAGCACAAAAAATCATTGCAGCCCACTTAGCTGGTGTTAAAGCCAAGAAGATCTTTAAGAATAAGAATGAAATGAATAAGTACTTATATAGACATAAATATAAAAATGAACCTATTCAGAAGAATCTAGTTATGTTTGAAACATTCCGTGGAGCAAGCTATGCTGATTCACCTAAATATATTTATGAATATTTGGCTAAGAACTTCCCAGGGCAGTATGAATTTGTCTGGGTACTCAATGATACGAAGACAAAACTTCCTTATGGTGGAACAGTTGTTAAACGTATGACACGTAAATATGCTTACTATCTTGCTGTATGTAAATACTTCGTATTTAATACAAGACAGCCATTATGGTATCGTAAAAGAGAAGGACAGGTCTTCTTGGAAACATGGCATGGTACACCATTAAAGCGTTTAGCCTTTGACCAGGAAGAAGTCACTGCAGCTTCTCCTACATATAAAGCACAGTTCTATCGCCAGAAACAGGAATGGGATTATTTAATTGCGCCTAACGCATTCTCTAGTGAAATATTCAAGAGCTGCTTTATGTATAAGGATGAAGGAGATACTATGTTAGATACAGGTTATCCTAGAAATGACTTACTCTCTGATCCTCATAAAGAAGAAAAAGCGAAAGAATTAAAGAAAAAAGTAGGTATTCCATTAGATAAGAAAGTCATTCTCTATGCACCAACATGGAGAGATGATGAATATTATGGTAATGGTGCTTATAAGTTCCAGTTAAAGCTTAATCTTGAACAGATGAGAAAAGAATTAGGAGATGAATATGTCATTATCCTAAGAACACATTATTATATTGCAGATGTTCTTGATTTGACAGGTTTAGATGGTTTTGCGTTTAACTTAAGTAAATATGATGATATTACTGAAATTTATTTGATGAGTGATATTCTTATTACTGACTATTCAAGTGTATTCTTTGATTTTGCTAACTTAAAACGTCCAATGTTATTCTATACATATGATTTAGATAAATATCGTGATGTATTAAGAGGCTTCTATATCAATATGGAAGAAGAACTTCCAGGCCCACTTGTATTCACAACAGACGAAGTCATTAACACAATCAAGCATATGGATGAAATCACTGAAAAATATGCAGACCGTTATGTCACTTTCTATGACAAGTTCTGTAGCTGGGAAGATGGTCATTCTTCACAGAGAGTTGTTGAAACAGTATTTGAAAAGAATTAGCTTTCCTTTACAGGAAGCTTTTTCTTTCTGTCGGTTTGATTGACTAGAGCAGTCATTCTCACTATAATAGACCCTAATAAAGGAGACTATCGTCATGAAATTGATTAAGAAAATATTAGGTAAAATGATTCGCTTATTATATCGAATTGTTTATCGCTTCATACCATGTGATGATCATACAATCTTATTTATATCATTCCATGGTCGTGGCTATACAGATAATCCTAAAGCATTACACCAATATATCACGGAACATAAAGAATATGCCTCATATCGCTGTATATATGCGATTAAGCATCATAAAGAAAAAAATCTCACTATTCCAAATGCGAAGATTATTGAATACTTCAGTATTCCTTATTTCTTTTATCTTGCAAGAAGTAAATATTGGATTTCTAACTGTAAGCTTCCTAAATATGTACTGAAGAAGGATAACCAGGTTTACTTGCAGACCTGGCATGGTACACCTTTAAAGAAACTTGCTCATGATATTGAAGTACCAGAAGGGACAACATTCTATCGTTCTGGCATGTCTGTAGAAGAAATGCGTGCAACTTATGACAATGATGTCTCTAAATACAACTATATGATTTCTCCAAGTGCTTTTACTACAGAAGTCTTCCAAACATCTTTTAGAATCAATAAGGAAAGACTCATTGAAACAGGCTACCCAAGAAATGATATATTATCTAACTATACAAAAGAAGATGTAGAAACTATTAAAAATAGAATTCATCTTCCTCACGATAAAAAGATCTTACTCTATGCTCCTACATGGCGTGATAATTCATTCAATATGAAGGGATATACATTTAAACTAGAAGTTGACTTTAAAAAATGGCAGGAAGTATTAGGGGATGAATATATTGTCGTATTCAAACCTCATTATTTAATTGTGAATGATTTTAATCTAGATGAGGTAAAAGATTTTGTTTATTATGTGGATCCTCAGGAAGATATTGCGGATCTGTATTTAATTGCAGATGCGTTAGTGACTGATTACTCAAGTGTCTTTTTTGATTATGCAATATTAAAAAGACCAATCTATTTCTATATGTATGATCTAGAAAACTATCGTGATGAATTACGAGGCTTCTATCTAGATATTTATAAAGATCTTCCTGGAGAAGTCATTACAGATGAAAATACATTACTTCAGAAGATTCATACACATGATTTTGATTATGACCGTCTAACAGGCTTTAATGAACGTTTTAATAATCATGAAGACGGACAGGCCAGCAAACGTGTCATTGATATTCTATTAGGTGAACAGCATGGGGCTTAAGAAAATTGTATTAAACATCATTCTTTCATTCGTGAACATCTTTGTATCACTTGTTCCTATCAAAAAGAATCAGATTGCATTTGTTTCATTAGAAGACAATGTTTTAAGAGATGACTTCTTAGATATCTATAATCATCTTGATACATCTCATTATTCTATTAAGAAAGTACTCATTCATTATGATAAAAAATCAATATGGAATGATTTCTTATATCTATTAAACTGTATTAAACAGATTATTGTGATTAATACATCCCATATCGTATTTATTAATGACAATAACTATGTAGTCTCTCATTATAAGAGACAAGGTGTTAAGGTCATTGAAGTATGGCATGCCACAGGAGCTATTAAGAAGTTTGGCAATGCAGTCAAAAGACAATATCCTATTAATAACTATGACTATGTCATTGCGAATAGTGATTATTGGATAGAACCTTATTCTTTGGCTTTTTCTGTAGATAAAGATAATGTGCTTGTAACAGGTATGCCTCGAGTAGATCATCTTTTTGATGAAAATTATAAAAAGGAAGTCAGTAACAATTTCTATTCAAAATATCCAGAACTTAAGAATAAGAAGATCTTACTCTATGCACCAACGTTTAGAGGAAATATTTATAAAGGATTCAAAGCAGTTGGTTTTGATGGAAAGAAATTCATTCATACTTTTGATGAAGACACAGTCCTTATTTATAAGTATCATCCACTTATGAAAGATATTCCTATTGAAGAAGAGGGACGTATCTTCAATATGAGTCATGAAAATACATATGAATTATTTGTGGTAAGTGATGCACTTATTTCAGATTTCTCTTCGATTATCTTTGATTATTCTATCCTAGATAAACCGATGTATTTCTTTGTGCCTGATTTAAAGGATTATATGCACCGTCTTGGATGTTTTGTGGACTATAAGAAGGAAATGCCTGGTCCGTTGTGCTATAATGAAGAAGAGTTAACAGATGCAATACATTCTAATGAACATTATGATATCAAACGATTTAAAAATAAATTCTTTAAATATCAGGATGGAAAGAATGTAGAGCGAGTAATCGCGTTAATTGAACAACTGATCAAGGAGGATTAATTATGAATATTTCAATGATTAAACAACGTGCAAGAGAAATAGCACGTGTGAATAAAACGAGTCTTGCCCGTATCTGCTTAATAGTAGGGGCGATTTCATCATTACCTAGTCTGTTGAGTTCTGATAATGGTATTATGAGTATTTTACATATTATTGTGGTTATATTAATAATTGCGGTAGAACAAGGCTATGTTGTTGCAGGACTTAAAGTTGTTACTGATCGTGAATATGAATTATCAGATAATGATGGTGTCTATGGTCTAGTTAACTGGATTGAATACGTACCAACTTATCTTGTAAAAGTACTTGTAAACTTTGTTATAGCATTCATTTTTGTAGCACTTATTGTGGTATGCTCTCTTGGTTCTTTTGGTGGCTTATTTGCGCTATTAAGTGATCCTTATAGTGTTTCACCTATTACAGGGGTTGTTTCAGGTCTAACAGCACTAAGTGGCATATTGTTGTTTGTATTGTTATTTGCCTTCGCATTTGTAATGATCTGGATTAATTTACGTATGTTTGCGATGACTTATTTACATCAGGAATATGGTATTAAAGGCTTTGAGGCACTTAAGGAATCATTCACATTAATGGAAGGTCATTGCACGGATTTATTATTAATCAATCTTTCATTTATTGGATGGATTCTTCTATGTGCCATCATTAGTATTATGATTGGTGGCGTATTTGGCGATAATGGTATTGCAGGATTGCTTGGTTCAATTCTAAGTGCGGCAATAGCGGCTTATACATATCAGCCTGTTTATATTACTGTACAGGCATTATTTTATAAAGAAATTGCTTATAAGTTCTACGATGAAGGGAGAATTTAATGAGAAAAAGAATTGATCGTTTTACGAGAAGACTCTCAGGACAGGAACTTGTTTTAGGGTGTGTCATCTTACTTCCATTATTCTTCTATTGTAATAGCTATATCGGAACAGCAATTGTAAAATGGATAATCTTAACATTTAACCTTTCAGTTGCCACCAATACTGCAACAATCTGGCTGAACTTTGCGGTTGATTTAATTACTGCACTTGTTGCAGTAATCATTTTAAGAAAGTTTATCAAACGTCAATGGAAAGATTTCATGAATAATAAGCTTTCTATTATTGTTGCAGGATGTTTTCTAGGATTCTTCCTCAATATTTGTGCTAATGCGATTGGAAGCAGTATAGTTAAGCTGTTTGTGGATCAATCATCAAGTGTGAATCAGCAGCAGGTAGAATCACTCACTAAAAGTATTCCTGCCATCATGTTCTTTGTGACAGGGTTCTTAGCACCAATAGGAGAAGAATTGATCTTTAGAGGTGTTATTTTTACAGGTCTACGTAAATATAATAGATTCTTAGCTTATGTGGTCTCTGCCTTCTTATTTGGCTTTATTCATGTTATGAATTCAGTCTTTGCAGGTAATATCTTTGAAATGGTACAGATGATACCATATGCTTGCTCAGGACTAGTCTTTGCATATATTTATGAAAGTACAGATAATATCTGGGCTTCTATTCTTACACATATGACAAACAATATATTTGCGTTATTAGTCATCTTATTCTAAATAAAAATGCCAGACATTGTCTGGCATTTAAAGGTGTGCCGGGCATGGCACTAATTCAGTCGGAGATAGTCCGACCACAGGTAGTTACCGCCAAGTGTAGTG
>NZ_JBHSEB010000018.1:0-8648 GCF_042651925.1 Catenibacterium sp. GCM10023432
CTATTACAGCCATTGACTTTTATCGTATGCTTAATGATGCACTCGGTCTTGAAGAAACAACTAAAAAATCTCAGATGTTCAAGCAGATACAGGATGAACTTAAAAGACTGACATCAGAAAATAAGATGGAAGTCATCATAGCGATTGATGAAGCCCAGTTTCTGAGAAAAGAGGTATTGAGAGAATTCATTATGCTTATGAACTTTGACTATGACTCAAAAGATTACTGTACACTTATATTTGTTGGACAAAATGAATTCTTAAGAACACTGCGTCTTAAAGCACTTGAACCGCTCAGACAGCGTATCAATATGAATTATACCTTTACTGGCTTTAATGAGGAAGAGGTCAAGGATTACGTGGTATCAAGACTGAAATCGGTCAACTGCAGAAGTGATCTGTTCAAAGATGAATGTTACCATACGCTGTATTCTATGATGAATACATCAGTAAGAATCCTTAATCAGCTTATAAATAAAAGTCTGATACTTGGCATGCATTACAACAAGGAAACAATCGACAGTGAACTGGTGATGCAGGCGAGCAAGGAACTGATGCTGGGATAGGATTATGAATTACATCTATAAAAATATAAACGCAAAGAAGTGTATTGGAGAAATAAGCAGCCTGACTATTACGCCGTTTTTTGCTTTTGAAATTACAGCAGATAAACAGACAATAAGCTGTTATCTTGATCATTTATTGTCAGAATGGCACTTATGTATAGTTGATTATGAAATAGACGTTGTACTTGCACATCCAACAGATATATTCTGGAATACAAATGCAATCTTTGAAAAAATAGAGGATGAAGAGTTAAGTATACAGATTGCCTATGCCGTAAATACAGTCTATAAAGAAATTACAGTGAAGATGTACTCTAGTGGTACATCTTTTCTTTATCTATGATTTATTGATTGAAATAAACTGCGGTCGCTATAAAAATACATTATTATATTGGGTAATATAATTTGCAGTCATCAGATGGGTAGAGTTTGCGGTTTAACAAGGAAATAATCGCCCAGTTCCTTATAGCTGAAAATGCCCGGAACATGGGAATAAAAATCTGTGTTGTAGGTGTGGTTGATAAGCCCGTCAAGGCTGTCCGGCTTGAAATCGCTGTGCATTACAGCGTCCAGTTTTTCAAGCTGTCCTGTTGTCATTTCTTCAAGCCTTGCGGCAAGGAAATTTATCTTGTCAAGGTCGCCGTCCCTTATCCATTCAAAGGGTATCTCAATGCGCCTGTCCTCGTTTGTGGAATAGCCGTTTATAAAAAAGTCCTGCGGGTTGTCTGCTGTGATGTTCAGTGCTTTCATGGCTTCGTAGAGTTCTTCTTTTGTGGCGGGCAGGGAGAGGAATACGGTTTCCGGGTTGCCTTTTTCAAACTCGGTGCGGTTCTGTATCAGCACGGAAAAATCATCTTTCATAAGCAAAGCTCCTTTCAATTTTTTTGGTCTTTTCAAGAGGGTTTGGGACACTTCCCAACAAGCAAAATTCCCACAAGTCCCGCAGGGCGGGAAAGTGGGAATTTACGGGATTGGGTACTCAATCCCTATGCTTGCTATTCTTCTCTTGGTTACTTCTTGGGTTTTGGCTTCTTGGTCTTTTTCAGCTCGATTTTGTAATTGACGTACTTCCCGCCTGTGTCACAAAGCAGCACATCAGCGTCATAGGTCTTGCCTGTTTTCTCGGAATACAAGCCTTTCATGCCTGCCCTGCCTTTACTAAGCAGGGCGGCGGCAAGGTTAGCGGTAAGCTCCTTTTTCTTGCTTTCAAAAAAGCGGTCATTTTTCCACATGGAAAATGCACAATCCCGGCTGCTGCAATAAAAATTCTTCCTGCCCTCATAGACGGGAGAGCCGCAGCGGGGACATTTGCCAATTTCCTTTTTTTCCGGGGCAAACAGCTTTTTATGTTCCTCCGATACGGCGGCATGGTCTTTGACAAGCTCCGCCGCCATAGCTTCAATATCCTGCATGAAGCTGTCCGGGTCGGCGTTCCCTTTTGCAATCTCCGTCAAGGCGTTTTCCCATTTGGCGGTCAGCTTCGGGCTTGTGAGAATGTCGGGCAGGACGGCGACAAGGTTCTTGCCGTCTTTGGTGGGGATAAGCTGCTTTTTCTTCCGTTCCACAAAGCCCGCCTGCACAAGTTTTTCCAGTACCGCCGCACGGGTGGCGGGAGTGCCTAAGCCTTTTCGCTCTGCGTCCTCTGATATGTCCCCGCTTCCCGCACGTTCCATAGCGGACAGTAACGTATCTTCCGTATAGGCTTTCGGGGGCGTTGTGTCGTGGGCGGTCATGCCTGCCTTTGCCGTGATTTCCTGTCCCTCGGACAGTTCCGGCAGGGCGTTTTCTTTTGTGCTTTTTTCTTCCTCCGGCTTCGCTTTCAAGGTGGCACGGAAGCGGCGTTCCAGTTCCTTAAAGCCCTCGCATTTTACTGTTTTCCCCTTTGCGGTAAAGGTCACGCCGCCGCAGGAAAAGGAAGCAGTCACGGCTTCATAGCGGTAGGGCTGTGCCGTTGCGGATAACAGTTTCATGGAGAGCAGGAGCAGGATATTCCTTTCGCTTTCCGGCAGGCTGCTTTTATCCGTCTTTACCGCTTCGGCGGTGGGGATAATGGCGTGGTGGTCGGAAACTTTTTTGCTGTTCAGTATGCGGGAATAGTCCGGGGAGAGGTCAACGCCCTTTGCAAAGTCCAGTGTGCCGAAAAGCCCGGACACGATATTTTCAGCGGTGGGGAGCATATCGTCCGTTAAATACTGGCTGTCCGTCCGGGGGTAGGTGCATAGCTTTTTTTCATAGAGTGATTGGGTGTAGTCAAGGGTCTGCTTGGCGGTGTAGCCGTAAAGCCTGTTTGCTTCCCGCTGCAAGGTCGTGAGGTCGTAAAGGCGGGGCGGGTTCTCGGTCTTTTCCTCATGGATAAGGGAAGTGCATACCGCCGTTTCCCCGTCACAATCCGCACGGAGCTTTTCGGCTTCTTTTTTTTCTGTGTAGGGCGGGCTTGCCGCTTCAAAAGTGCCGTCCCCGATACGCACCACATAATATTTTTTCTTTTCAAAATTCTGTATGGCGTTGTCCCGTTCCACAAGCAGGGAAAGGGTCGGTGTCTGTACCCGCCCCACGTTCAAGGTGTGGTTGTAGAGGACGGAGAAAAGGCGGGTCGCATTGATACCGATAAGCCAATCAGCCTTTGCCCGGCATAGTGCGGAGTGGTAAAGCGGGTCGTAGTCGTGTCCGTCCCGCAAATCTTCAAAGCCCTGCTTGATTGCGCTTTCCTCCATGCTGCTGATCCACAAGCGGGAGAACGGTTTTTCACACCCGGCTTTCTCATAGACAAATCGGAAAATCAGTTCCCCCTCACGCCCTGCGTCCGTGGCGCACACAAGAGCGTCAACGTCCTTTCTGTGCATGAGGTTTTTCAAGGTTTCAAACTGTTCTTCCTTGTCCGGGGATATGACGGTTTCCCACGTCCGGGGCAGGATTGGTAAGTCCTCATAACGCCACTTCTTAAAATCTCCATAGTGGGTAGCGTCCGCAAGTCCCGCAAGGTGTCCCACGCACCAACTGACGATAAAACCGCCGCCCTCCATGTAGCCGTCCTTTCTTTCGTCTGCGCCGATTACAGCGGCTATACTCATAGCAACACTCGGCTTTTCTGCGATTACTAACTGCATAAAAATATCTCCTTTCAGTGTTCCGGCTCGGTATGCTTTTTTGCCTGTAATTTCTTGATACAATATCCGATACAAGGGGCTTGCCCCTTGTGGTAAGGGCAGCCAACGCAAGCCGGGGAATGGGGGACGGGCGGCGTGTCGTCCCCATGCCGCCCGTGTCCCGGTTTCTGTGTCATCATCTTTTCAAAAGGGCTGTCTGTAAACCACGTCATACGCTGTCCCCCGTATCTTCCTCAAACTCTGTTTCCCCGGTGTCTGTGTCCGTTTCGGTGTCCTCCGTATCGTCCCCGGTGTCGTCCCCGTAACCGTCATAATCGGTTTCGTCCTCATAGTCCGTATCTTCCTCGTCCTCGTCAAAGTCAAAGTCGGAAAAATCGGGGCTGCCTTTTACGGTTTCCTTTGGCTTGATGTACTTGAAATAATAGAACGCCCCGCCGCCTGCAAAGAGTGTCAGCAGAAAGAGCAGGAGCAGGCTTTTTGTGCCTTTGCTGTCTTTTGGCTGTTCCGGCTCGGCTTCGGTTTCCGGCTCGGTTTCTTTTTCTGCGCCGATACAGGAATTGCGGTTGTTAAGGCATACGGGGCAGCTTTCGTTGACCGCCCCGGCTTCGCATTTTTCCTTGCAGGTGCAGGTCTGCGGCATTACCGTTGTTTCTTCTTTTTCCCCGTCCTCAATGAGTGCCATAAGGTCGGCTTCGTCTACCATGTTGAGGAAATGCACGGTGTTTTCCCCCTCGGCGGCACGGTCGATAAGGATATAAAAATAATTCCCGTTCTTGGTGGTTACTGTGATAAGCTGCTTGTTTTCTCCCCAAATATCATCTACAAGCGTTGCGTTGCCCTCCGGGGTCAGCGAGTCGCTTGGGTTTATGGTTTCCTCCGGCTCTGGTGCAGGTGTTTCAATTACTTCGTATTCCTCCCCGCCGCCTGCGTAGGCGGTCATGGAAAAGCCGCCCGTAAGGATAAGGGCGGCGGCAAGTGCTACAAAGGTATGTAAGATTTTTTTACTCATTCTCGGTGTCCTCCTGTCTTGAAAAAAGGCTGCTGTTTGCGGTTGCTGTTGTTGTTGCGGCATTGTCCGGCTTGCCCTGTAAAAAGGTGGAAAGCTCTGCCGGGGTCATGCGTAACGCCCGCACCATTTGTACGATTTGCAGGTTTTCAACTTCGGTTTTCTGTGCTTCCAGTTCCCGTAGCCTGCTTTGCTGTTTGGAGATTGTTTCTTTTGTTTTCTCAATCTCCGCAACGATACGTTCCAGTTTCATCATAAAAAATTTTCCTCCTGTTATGTTTGTCATGGTAAACGCCCGTAGGCGTAGAAGTGTTGCTGCCAATACGGGGTATTGACGGAAGCGTAGGAAATGGGGTTGCCGCAATGTATCATCATGCCGTTGCCCGCATATATCCCTACATGGCTGACTGCCGAACCGCTGTCATAAGTCCCCGTGAAAAAGATAATGTCCCCCGGCTTGGCTTCGCTCGGTGCTATGGGCGTTGTGTAATTGAAAATGCCCTGCGCCGTTGTCCTGCCTACACTCCCTGCGCCGGAATGGTTGATTACCCAACACACAAAGCCCGAACAGTCAAAGGAAGTGGACGGGGAGCTGCCGCCCCATACATAGGGGTAGCCTAAGTATTTTTCCGCTTCCGCAATCATGGCGGCAAAGCGTTCATCAGAGAGGGCTTCCGGCGGTATCTCATAGTCTGTGTACTGCCCGCCGCCCGGTGTGCCTGTTGCGTAGTCCTCCCCGAACACGTCCGGCTTGTTGCCTTTGGTTTCCATGTAAATGTCAAACATTTCTTTCTGTTCCGGGGTTAGGAGTTCCCCGGCAAGGGTTTCAATGTTTTTATTGGTTAATGTCACATGGAGAATGTAATAGTCGTAGGGGACTTCCTCGGTGGTGGTTTCCCCGGTTTCCGGGTCGGTGGTGGTTTCCGTGCGGTAGCGTGTCTGTATTTCTTCCCGCAGGGTAAGGGTGTACTGCTTTTCAAACAATGCCTGCAATTCTGCCTGTGCTTCCTGCCTTGTGTAGTCGTAGAGCTTGGCGGTAAGGTAGGACGCAAGGGCAAAGGGGTCATGCCCGATCTCGTCAAGGTGGTACTGGTATTCGTCATAATCGGGATAATCGGTTTCTATGTCTGCGATTTCCTCCCGCAAGTCTTTTTCCAGTTCCTTGTAATCGGCTTCCACTTCCCGGATTGCTTCGTCCTCGGCGGTGTAGGAAGTGCCAACGATAGAGGAAACGCCGCCCTGTATGATAGCAGCGCAGGAAGATAGCCCGGTAAATATCATCACGATTAAAAGCAGGAACACGGAAGCGGTCAGTATGCCTTTCCAGTGGCGGGCAATAAAGTCCGTTGTCTTTTTCGTGGCTTCCCCTGCGGCTTTCCCGGCTTTCTTTGCCGTGCCTGCCGTCTTTCCCGCTGTTTTCCCGGCTTTCTGCGCTGCCCGTAAATCTTTTGCGTACTGCCTTTTTATCTGCTGTTTCTGGTGGAAGCGGGAGAGGGGATTGCCTGCAAGCTCCGGGTTCTCTTTCAGTGTCTTATGGTATAAATAATTGGTGTCTGCTTTCATGGAAGCGGCTTCTGCTTTGGCGGCGGCACGGTAGGGTTTGAGCTTGTGGCTTCGGTAGCCCTCCTTTAGTTTCCGTCCTGCGTAGCCGCCCGCCTTTTCCGCAAGTTTCTCCGTCTTGTGTGCGCCCTCAACGCCGGAATTTTCTTTCTCCACCTCGCCTACTTTCCCATGCACATAATTCTTGATTTCCCTTATGGGTCTGTCTGCCGGGTTGTGGTGCAGCTTCCCGTTTGGCGGCTTGTCGGTCTTTTCAAAGTACAGGCGGGTCTTTGCCCGCCCGGTGGCTTCGTCAAATTCCCTTGCGGCTTTTATGCGTTTCTGCTTGGGTATCTTTTCCCTTGCCGCTTCCAGTCTGTCAGCGGCTTTCTCGGACTTTTTTACATACTTTGCAAGCTCCGGGTCGCTGCGCTCCGCTTCGGAAAATTGCAGGCGGGAAGCCTGTTTCCCTGTGGCTTCCTGCGCCTGCTTTGCTTCCTTTTTTGCCTTTCTGCGGCGTTTCTTTGCCCTGTGACGCTGCCTTTCGGTGGCGGCACGGTCAAAGGCTTTCCCGGTCACGTTTTCCGCTGTATCGCCGGAAAAATCGTCTGTTTCCCTCTGGCTTTTCCGGGTCTGTTCCCCGGTTGCCTTGTTGATTTCCACAACGCCGTCACGGGTCATTTTCTGCGTGGTCTTTGCCTTTGCCTTAAACTCCTGCAAGGTCTGTTACCTCCTTTCTGCCTGCCCGTATTTCTGCGGGTTGTAGCGGCATATATCCCGGTTGAAGCGGGGCTGCGCTATCTGCGTATACTGCCTTTGCCCGGTGCGGACGGCAAAATATAAATCTTTGTCTTTGGGTCGGGGTAAGCCCGTGTACTGCGGGTAGCTGTTCAAGATGTTTTTTGCTTCCACGGTCAGCGGGTAGATATAGCGGAACATACGCCCGTTTATCTTCTCAATCCCCTTTGCGGCGCAAAAGTCATAGGTCAGCCAACATTTCTTTTTTACGCCCTCTAGGGCGGCGTTCTCGGCTAAGAGCTGCCCGGCACTCCGGGGGTGTATCTTCTCCCCGGTTGCGCTGTCCCGGTAAACGCTCGTTGTGAAATGCCCTAAGTAGCGGAAATTTGACGCTTGGTACATATAGCCGCATTTCCCCATAATGCCGTCTGCAAGTGTGTAAAGGAAAAGGCAGCCCGTGTTGTCCCGTACCCAACGT
This sequence comes from Catenibacterium sp. GCM10023432, assembly GCF_042651925.1. NCBI lineage: Bacteria > Bacillati > Bacillota > Erysipelotrichia > Erysipelotrichales > Coprobacillaceae > Catenibacterium > Catenibacterium sp. GCM10023432. The sequence continues at coordinate 7,435 of NZ_JBHSEB010000018.1, forward strand.
GTGAGTGCGGAGAGCGCAAGGCTGCCAAAATACCCGGTGTGGTTCTTTTCCGGGAGAAAGCACATTTTTCCGATTTCCACATAGGACGCTGTTGTAAGGTCATGCGCCGGGAAAATCTTCCTTATCGTCTGTAAGGGCTGCGTCCCCCAACCTAACAGGGCAACGCCGGAAAGATGCCCGCCCTCAAAAAAACCTAAATAGCATTTGTTCAGACGGGGCAGCACCTTTGAATAATGGTATCTGCGGATAAACGCAACCGCTGTGTCCGGGTCAATCTTCTGTACGGTCACGGCTGCTTTTTTATGTCCCATTGGCAAGTTCCTCCGGGCGTGTCGTCATTATGCGGTAAAGCTCCGTGTCTGTCGGGAAGCGGTCTACAAAGGGCAGGATCACATTCCCGTAGAAGATAAGCCCCTGCCCGGCTTCAGAGTGGGTCACATAGGAAAGCTGCTTATTGGATATGCCTAACTGTTTCGCCAAAATCTGCCTGTCGCCGCCCGCTTGGTTCAGCATATAGATAAAGTCGGAGTTCTCAAAGATATTTTCGATTTCCCGGCTTGCAAGCAGGTCTTTGACGTTCTGCGTTATGCCTGTCGGTATGCCGCCCCATTTTCTGAAACGCTTCCAAATCTCCACGGAATAGGCGGCTGTCTGTTCCTCCTTTAACAGCAGGTGAAATTCATCACAATAGAACCATGTGTTAGCGTGGAGTTCCCTGTTCTCGGTCACACGCCCCCAAACTTGGTCTTGTATGATAAGCATACCTAACTTTTTGAGCTGCTTGCCTAATTCCTTAATGTCAAAGCAGACAAGGCGGTTATGTATGTCTATGTTGGTGCGGTGGTTGAACACGTTAAGGCTTCCATGCACATACAGTTCCAGTGCGGCGGCTACCCGTGCGGCTTCCGCTTCCGGCTGCTTCTTTAGTGCGTTGTATAAATCTTCCAGTATCGGCATTTTGGACGGTTCGGGGTCTGCAAGGTATTCCCGGTAGACTTCCCGCACGGCTCTGTCAATGACGGTCTTTTCGATAGGCTCTAAGCCGCTTTTGCCGCCAACGACAAGTGTTAAACCGCAAACTCTACCCATCTGATGACTGCAAATTATATTACCCAATATAATAATGTATTTTTATAGCGACCGAAGTTTATTTCAATCAATAAATCATAGATAAAGAAAAGATGTACCACTAGAGTACATCTTCACTGTAATTT
>NZ_JBHSEB010000019.1:0-2622 GCF_042651925.1 Catenibacterium sp. GCM10023432
AAAAAACGGAAAAACGAAAATCAAAGAAATGTGTTATTTCCACTTGACAATCGTCATTTCATAACAGATTGTTTATATGCATGTTATTTTAATAGAGACTATGAAAAGAATATAGACTATCGTATTGAACACTATATAGAACTCTCATAGTTCTGTGTTGTACTTAATATCATAGTCCCAAGAAGAATATATTCCTGCATGTTATCTACTTTGGTAATAGGCGGAATATATTTTTTTGGTATAAGAGTAGCCATTTCTTCATATAAAGGAAGTATATGGGGAATAAAGTCGCAATAAAGAACAAGTTCTTCTGGACTTAATAAACTGATAATAGAAACAAGAGTACGTGATACAACTTCAATACATCCTTCAGGAGACATACTGAGTGTCATTTTATCTTCTGTTAAATCCAAAGGAAGAAATTGTACTTCTCCTACTAAATTATGCATACCATGAAGCAGACAGTTATCCACAATAATACCTGCACCACTTCCTGCATGTACAGGCTGGAATAAGAAAGCCAATGAACTTACCTTATCTTGAGAAGAATAATAGCCTACTGCAGCTGCATTCACATCATTACATATACATATAGGCAAATGATAACGTTCAGTGAGGACATCTTCTAATCTCTCTGGTGTTTCCCATCCGACTAAACTTGTAGAAGACACATAACCATCATCAATAATACCTGGAGTCGCAATACCTATATAACGAATACGAGGATAATGAAGACGGGCAATATCAATAATGTCACAAATATCCTGAAGATTAACTACAGGTTTAATCACTTCGTTATCTAATAGTATTTCTTGATTCTTATCATATACACGATAAGCAACATGAATGGATTGTTTATTACGGAAAATAGAGAGAGCTAATGTCTTATGTTTAATTTCTACATCCAACATAACAGGTAAAGGAATCTTCTGATCAGATTGGTTCTTTTTAATCTCTAATGATTCTTTCACAAGTGTAAAGATGGCTTTTACATCATATTTCGCAAATACTTCAGGTGGTACATTTAAGACAATTTTATCTTTAAGAATATCACATGCTTTAGCATGTAAATAAGAAATCTGTGGTGCTAAGAGAACGACATCATAATCTTGTGCTACATAGTATAAATTATTATAACCACTTGCTTCTGTCACATAAGGAAGACTCATTAATTTAGAGGCTTCATTCATCTTCATCGCAAAATAGCTGGTTGTTAATCCACCACTACAGCACAACAATATCTTAACAGTAGGTGTATCACCAATATGCTTCATATAATGAGTGAGTTCTCTAAATAACTTTATTGCATGATTCAATGTTTTCATCTGGAAATGTAGATAATATTCAATCTCACCAGATTGTGTATTTGTTGCTTTAAACTCTATGATATTCAATGGATTAAAGACAATTTCAATATCAGCATGCTTATTATAGAAATGAATCTCTGTATAGTCTTCATTCACTTTTGTTTCAAAGTCAGGCACTTCCTGCAATAGAATCCATTTCGCAAAGAGTATTGTATAAATATCACTTAAGAAATCATCCATGAATATCACCTCCATGTTCATATTTTAACATACTCACAATCTTTAAATACAGTAACTCTTGAAAGATGGAAAATATATATCATATAAGCTAAATTAAAGCTGATAGAAATGAAAAGAACCTTGCGAATGCAAGGTTCTAGATATCCATCTCAAAGATGAATTTAGTATTTGTGATATTGTTTCCTGATAGACCACTATAATGGTCTTTTTCTTTTAACTTCTTAATTGTAATTATATCAGTGATCTTTTGAATACCTTCCTGATCAAATAGACGCATTCCCTCAGATAAGCTTTTTGCACCCGTTACAAGCGTCTGGTATTGTTGAGAAAGTTCATTCCCAGCCTGGCTCAACTCTGATAAGCTAGAAGATAATGTCTCTAATTGTTTTGATACAGGACTTTGAGAAAGCAATTGTGAGAGTTGTTCTAAACTCTTCTTATTTTGTATTAAGCTTTCCTGAACACCTTCACTGATTGCTTTATTGACTGCTATACGCTGTTCATCTGTGAGATCAATATTATTTATTTTAGATTGAATTAATTCTGTAGGATTATTCATAGAAGATATTAAGTTTTTAATGAGTGCCTGTGTAGATGCGTCATATTGTTTAGAACCTTCTAACAATGCATTGGCTCCTTCACTTACTTTTGACACATTGGACATATATGTATGAAGGTATTGTCCATACGTTGTACATCCTGCCAGTAATTGGATTGAACATTCAACTAATTTCTGTGCTGATTGATTTAATTGCTCCGTTGTCTTCGTGAGTTCACTTAAGTCTAAATCTTTAAATACACCATCAGTAAATACAGTACTCATATAGTCACATTGGAAGTTCTTGATCTTCATAGTCACTTCCATAGAATTCTTAAATGGTTCATAACCAGGACATCCTAATCCGACAATAGCCTGATATTCATCCATCAACATACTTTTCCCATTCTTTACTTCAATATTCTCTCTGACTGTTAAGTTAGGAATCAAATTATACATCTGGAATATCTGACTACTCCCACGGGCAAGCCCGTGGGGTTCCTACTATCAAGTTTAGCTTGTAATCGTACATCATTT
>NZ_JBHSEB010000020.1:0-26020 GCF_042651925.1 Catenibacterium sp. GCM10023432
GTATCTGTTCAGTTTTCAATGTTCTGTCTCAGCCCGTCTCCCGGACTGCCTGTCTATAATACCTAAAATATCGAAACTTGTAAAGTGTTTTTCTTGATTTTTTTCAAAAAATTGTTATATATCGTATTTTTTCTCCTTATATGCTTTGTTTTTTTAGTTTCGAATTATTTATAACCTATTTTTCCAAAGTAGTTTATATGGCTTATTTAGTCCATTTATAACTATATGCTGTTTTATGCCATTTTTAAATATTGCATTTGTATATACATTTTATTTAAGTTATAATAGTAATGAGGTAATTAATTATGGCAAAACAACCAATTTATGTGAAGATTATGTCCGATATCGAAAATCAGATTAAGGACGAAACATTAAAATCAGGAGATCAAATTCCTACGGAAAAAGAATTATGTGAACTTTATAACACATCTCGCATGACAGTTAACAAAGCAATTTCCAGATTATGTGAAAAGAACCTAATCGAACGCATTGCAGGTAAAGGATCATTCGTGAAAGAACACCGTGTTATAAAGAACCTACAACTAGGCACAAACGGCAGCTTTTCAGATGATATGATTGCGACAGGTAAAGTTCCTGGCTCTAAACTTATAGAATATAAGCTAGTGAAGGGCAAAGAAGTTCCTCATGTTAAACACGTACTTAAACTGAAGGATGATGATTTCATCCATTACTTTGTACGTGTTAGAACAGGTGACAGTATTCCTATCGCTATCAGTTATACTTATCTATCTGCTTCTATTATCCCTACTATAGATATACAGATATTGGAAGGTTCCTTATATAAGTATATCAATAAGCTTGGATATAGCATTGATGGTATTGATGCAGAATATTCTGCAGTACTTCCTACTGATAAGCAGAAAGAACTACTACAAGTAGACCAAGTTGCTTTATTCAAAAGTGAACACGTAACATTCTTATCCGATGGACGTCCTTTCGAGTATATTTCTACTTACTATAGAGGAGATCAATATACATATAGTCTTAAAACTGTATTTGATGAGTAAAAAAAGTTATGGCAAATCATGATTGCCATAACTCAGACTGTTGACAAACTAAATGTTAACAGTCTTTTCATTTAAAATCGAATAGTATGTGATAATATAGTTAATGTCGTAAGTGTCCACACTCCAATTAAGCAAAATTTGTGGCCTTACGGCCTTTTTCGTTTCCTGTCAATTATCGCCTGAAAATGGTATAATTAAGGTGCTTAATTGGAGGATATAAATATGGCTATGACTAATCGTGCAAACATTAAACGTGATGGACTTATCATGAGTACTTTAGATGACCTAGTACCACAGGATCATTTGGTTAGAACACTGGAAGCTACGATAGACTGGAAATTCATCTATCCGTTAGTGAAATCACTTTACAGTAATTTCGGCAGACGTTCTATTGATCCTGTGGTACTTTTTAAAATGATATTTATCAATTATACATTCGGCATCAACTCTATGAGAAAGACCTGTGAAGAGATTAAGGTCAATATAGCTTATAGATGGTTTTTAGGTATCAGCATTTATGAAGATGTTCCAAACTATTCTACACGGTCTAAGAACTATCAGAGAAGATACAAGGATAGTGAAGTCTTTGACCAGATCTTTAATCATATCATCAGGCACGGCATTGATAACGGCTTTATTGATACCACTACTGTCTTTGGTGATGGCACACATAGAAAAGCTAATGCGAATTCTAGAAAAGCTACAGATAAGGAAGTAGAGATTGTAGCTAAGGCATATGAAAAAGAATTACTTGAAGAAATCAATGAAGAAAGAACAGAAAATGACAAGAAGCCATTTGAATCATTAGACAAGAAAGAATATGCATTTGATGAAGAAACTGGAGAAGAAATTGAATTAAAGAAAACAAAGCATATCAAGGAAAGCACTACAGACCCAGAATGCGGTCTGTTCCATAAGGGTGAGAAGCAGAAGTGCTTTGCCTATTCACATATGACAATATGTGACAGATATGGCTATGTTCTCTTTAATAAGGTGGCACCAGGAAACATGCATGACAGTGCAATATTCTCAGAAATATACAATGAACTTATCCAGAAATATGAAGGCATTAAAAACGTGTGCCTTGATGCAGGATTCAATACATCATCGATATGTCACCAGATACTAACAAGCGGTAGAGTGCCATTTCTTCCATATAAGAGACCAATGACCAAAAAGAGATTCTTTAAAAAGTATGAGTATGTATATGATGAATATTTAGACATCTATATCTGTCCTAATGAAAAAGATCTTCACTATAAAACAACCAACAGAGAAGGATACAGAGTCTATGAAAGCAATCCAAAGGACTGTGAAGGATGTCCTTTCCTATCAAAATGTACACAGTCAAAGAAACATGTAAAAACGATTACAAGACATGTATGGGAATCTGATAGAGAAGAAGCAGATTATATAAGACAAACCGATGAATGGAAAATCGTCTATCCACAAAGAAAAGAAACAATTGAACGTGTGTTTGCGGATGCCAAGGAAAACCATGGCATGCGATTTACGCGTTTAAAAGGGCTAGTGAAAAATCAGCATGAATCGCTGATCATTTTCAACTGCCATAATCTCAAGAAACTGGGATTGTGCAAGCAAAGAATGGGGCTAATATAACCCCAATATGCTTGCGTTTTTTAATATTTAGAGTGATATATGAATATTTCAAGCAAACAAAAAATGAAAATACCAATTTGGGATAGCCCAATTGATATTTTCATCTAATTTATCAACAATCTGAACCTCTCATATGAGAGGTTTTTTTCATGCAAAAAAACAGGCCGAAGCCTGTTAATCGAGTGGTTTTTGATAGAATCCACCGACAAAGTTTTCTGTTGGTAATATATTGATGATGACATGAGGATCAATACTCTTCATGAGATCAACAATATCCTGTACTTCATAGCTTGACACGACAGTATGAATCATAGTGAGAGGATGACCACTATAGCCGCCTTCACCATGAAGCATAGTCAAACCATGACGATATTGTGCAATATAAGCCTGACGTAATTCTTCAGGATGAATTGTAGTGATTTCTAAAGTCACGCGTTTATATCGCTTATAGAATGTATCAATCGTTTTAGTTGAGAGGAATTGGAATAAAATAGAATATCCTGCATGAATCCAGCCAAACATGAATCCAAATACACATAGCATCAAGGTATTGAAGACAAATATATATTCGAAGATTGACTTATTCATTTTATTCGATACATATAAAGCAATAAAGTCAGTACCGGCTGTACTTGCATTACCTCTTAAGGCAATCGCAATCGCAAAGCCATAAAGAAATCCACCAAAACAGACATTCAAGATCACATCATCAAATAATGGATCAAATGATAATACCCTTGTGAAAATACTGAAGAAGAGAACTTGTAAGAAAGAGAAGAAAACAAATTTCTTACCTATTGTCTTATAACATACAATTGCGACAGGTAGATTGAGTACAATCACAAGCGTGGAAATAGACAATGAATATCCATAAAGCATGCTGATACGATTAATTAAAATCGCAATACCGGTAAAACCACTTGATAAAAGGTCAGAAGGATTCAAAAATGTCTGAAGAACAAATGTCTGTAAGAGTGCCGAAAAGAGCACCGAAAAGAAAGTAATAATATATCTTTTATTTGTTTTGTAGGCTGCTGACAAGTTTTTCGACATTTTCCTGGTCCACACTTTCAGTTATGGCAAATCGTGATTGCCATAACTTTTTTTCTATTTTTCAGTTTTATAAGCGTCTCTGACACCATCAAGTTTTTTGCTGCCAATACGTGCGTGGAACTGAGGATCTTTTGGGATATCTGGATTGATACCTAAATCCTGAGGAGCAAGACACGCCAATACCTGCATAGGAATGATATATTCCCATGGAGAGAAAAGAGGATCTTCTGTGAATGGAACTATGCAATCCTTATTAGTTGGTGCATCTACACCTTCTGGTGAAGCAATTAAGTAATTATGTGGTGTCCACTCTTTAAGGATTTCAATAAGTTTTAAAGTACGAGGCTTATAGTCACCCTTAGAGCCAAGATAGAAGATATGAGCACTTTCAGTAATAGAGTTATAAATACCATGGAAGAATTCTTCAATATCATAGCCTGTTACACCCTGTCTTACTGTTTCAAGTACTTTTAATGCACCTTCTAAAACATCAGCATAGTTTCCATCATAGCCTACGACAATAATTCTTTTAGCTGGTAAGAATTCATCTTTAATTCTTCCATACCATTCTGTTGCTGCATTTACAATGTTTGGCATATTACCAATAACTTTAAACATTCTTTCTTTGTAACCTTCAAATGACTCTTCAGAAAGAATACCTTTTGCGATAGCCCATTCTGAAAGCATCATCATTAAAGTAACAGTAGTACCAGCATAGCCTTTAGTCTTGGCACCACATTTTTCATTACCCACTTCAATTCTTGTCTTAGTTGTTGCATGATCAAATACAAGCGCAGTAGGATTTTCTGATACTGCCGCAGTATAGAGTCCCTGTGTTGTAGCGGCATCTAAACCTTCTACAGTAGATAAACTCTGTCCACCCTGTGACATGCCAATTACCAAAGTCTTCTTATTAAAGACTTTTTCACTTCTATGGAACTGTGTAGGATACATGCAGAACACTTTAAGGTTTAATACTTCTTCTAAATAGTTCTTTGCTGAAAGTCCCGCATGATATGAAGTACCTGATCCAATAACATAAATCTGTTCAATATCTTTATCTTTGAATTCTTCTACGAATTCATGAGTAATTTCTTTTCTGTTATCAATAATATGTGTTAACACTTCCGGTGTTTCACATATATAGTTATACATATTTGAAGCCATTTTATAAAATACCAAAGAAAGAGCAAACAATACCAAGAATTAAAATACCCCAAAGTAAAGTTGTACTCTTCATTCCTTTCTCTAATAAAGTATAAATAATGAAAGTAAATCCTAGAGGTAGGAAGCCTTTAATAATACCATCAAAGATTTCCTGTAATACGATTTTTGTACCATTTAAATGGAATACGAATGGCGTAGAAATAGATACCATAGAAGCACACATAGAACCAACAACTAGTAAACCAAGTACCTTAGCTGCTTCAGTTAATACCGCAACTACGCCACCTTCATTCATACTTGCTAAGAAGCCAACACCACTCTTATAACCCATCTTTAATCCATAATAACGAACAAGAAGATGAGGAATGTTATAAATAAGTAAGAATAGAATAGCACCTAAGATACTTCCCTTAGCCGCTAAGCTTGTACCAATACCAGCACCAATGATTCTGAATGTTCCCCAGAAGAATGAATCACCAATACCAGCAAGAGGACCCATTAAAGCAGTCTTAACAGCGTTGATTGATTCTTCATCTACTTCTTCACCATTATCTTTAGCTTTCTTGAACTTCTCTTCCATTGCGATAGACGCACCCGCAATAAAACTAACGACTGCAGGAGTTGTATTAAAGATAGCTAAATGTCTCTTTAAAGCATCTGAAATATCTTTCTTATCTGTATAAAGCTTCTTTAAAGCGGGAACCATCATATATGCAAAGCCTACGTTCTGCATTCTTTCAAAACAGAAACAAGCCTGTAACGGGAATGTACGCCAGAATGTTTTCTTATACACATCAGGTGTCATCACTGTATCCTGAGTGTTCAATTCTTTGTTTTCCATTATAATTCGCCTCCTAGATCATCAGATAATTCATCTGTTTCAACTTCAACAGCCACATTCTTTTTTCTATTTGAGATTGTATACTGATAAATTGTATATGCGATAGCTGCACCGATAACGGCAGTACCTACAGTGTTCACTGAAAGTAAAGCTGTTAAGGCCCAGCCAATGAAGAAGAATGCTGCATTCTTCTTATCAAATAATAATTGCATAAGAATTGCGATACCTAGTGCAGGAAGCATACCACTTGCTGCATTTAAACCATTTGTTACAAACTTTGGAATCATCTTTACAAATGTGCTGATTACAGATGAACCTAAGTATGCACCTAAGAATACAAGTAAGAAGTAAGCAATAAAGAATAGGAATGCCCCACCCCATAAAGCTCTGTCAATACCACCAAAGTCTGCTTCTTCAGCTGCTTTATCAGCCATATGAATAAAGAATCCGTTAGCTGTTCTTACAAGAATACCAACAACTTGTCCTAAAGAAGCGATTGGTAACGCAAGAGCAACTGCTGCAGAAACATCGAGCTTAGAAACAATTGCAAATGCTGTTGCTAAGATTGCACCAGACACTGTATCTGGAGGTGTAGCAGAACCAATACCTACAACACCCATCATGATTAATTCCAATGAACCACCAACAATAATACCTGTTGTAAAATCACCTAAAATCAATCCAACTAGTGGACCTAATACTAATGGACGGTCAATCATCCATATTCCACCAACTCTACTATCCCAAATTCCAATACCACCTAATAAACCAAGTAGTAATGCTTGTACTATACTCATAAGGTTACCCCTTTCTATTTATTAAAGTTTCTTCTAATTTCTTCAGTACTTAATGCTTTTGATGTAGGAACTGCCTGCATGAATACATGGAATCCATCATTTTCAAGTTCATCCATGACTTCGATATCATGTGCACTCATATATGAGTTCATTTCAATATTTTTCTTTCCTTCACCATTTCTTAAACCGCCAAGAAGGATATCCTTGATTTCTGTACCTGTCTTTTCACAGACAAACTTAGCATCATCTAAGTCTTTAGTAATAACAAGAATTCTTCTTGAGGCATGTTTAGGATTATTAATAACATTTACAGCGCCCTGTAAAGATTTCATTGAAAGTGTTACACCAGCAGGAGTTGCAAGTTTGAATGCAACCTGCATATTCTTATCTGTAATAAGATGATCATTCGCAACTAAGATTACGTCCACCTTATAGTGACGTGTCCAGGCTACCGCTACCTGTCCATGTAATAATCTGTCATCTACTCTTAATACCTGAATCATAGTCATATCCTCCTTTATAAATCACCATCATCAGTGATTTCATCCATTGTGTTAAACATATCTTCTACGAGATACATTCCGTTTTTAGTTTCTTCAATCGCTTCATTAATAACTCTTCTGTTATTTTCTTTATCTGAAGTAAGATTTAAGAAAGATAAGCTCATGACAAGGCCAAGATTCATACCTGTCACAACATAAATATTATCTCTCTTTTCAATTTGCTTAATTGCAGTCTGAGTTGTGCTTCCCCCTGGAATATCAGTTACGATAATAATAGGTTCCTGAGTTTCGAAGGAATCAATAAGATTATCAAGGCTGTCTTCTATTTCCTGCACTGGCTGATCAAGCAAAACATTAAGTGTCTTGAATTGATGGCTGCCAATAATAAGCTGACAGGAATCAGCTACACCATTTGCGAGTTTTCCATGTGAGAAGAGAATCATGTTTGTCATGTAAATCACCTATCCTTCTTTTAAATAACTATTCATCTTGAAATGGAACTGAGGGTCACTCGGAATATTACAATCAATTCCTAAGTCTAATGAAAGTTTTCTAGCAAGAACCTGCATTGGAACAATATACTGTAATACTGCAAATTCTTCATCATCTGTAAATGGGAATACTAAATCCTTAGGATTATTTGTATCCTCATGTGTAATTAAGAAATTATGACTATGTCTTTCTTCCTCAAAATAACGTTTTAAACGCAAGATTCTGTCGTAGTACTGACCTTTAGAACATACATAAAGCATATATGTGTTTTCATCAATACAGTGATAGATACCATGCATGAATTCTTCTAATTCGAATCCCTGTACACTATATCTCACTGCTTCGCAGATCTTTAATGTACCTTCCATCATATCAGCAAGACAATTATCATAACCAATAACATATAAGCGACGGCACTTTAGTAAATCTTCCTTATTGTTTAAGTACCAGTTGCTTGCAGCTTCCGCAATATCTGGAATCGCATCTGCTGTTGCCTGCATTCTATTTAGATAATCTTCAAATTCTTTCTGAGTAATCTTTCCCTGTTTTAAAGCTACCTTTAATGCAAAAATCATAAAAGTAACAATAGAACCAATATATCCCTTTGTTTTTGGTCCTGCTTTTTCTTCACCGATTTCAACATACAGTTTAACATCTCCATGATATTCTACTGGTCTGCCTCTTTCTGCAGTCATCGCAATTGTACCGAATCCACATTCCTTAGCTTTATCTAGCCCAGCAATAGTAGAAGCTGACATGCCTGCATGAGAGAGTCCCATAACCAATGTTTTTTTGTTGAAAATCTGTTCATCCTTAAATACAATAGGATATGAAGCAAATACTTTCATCTTTAGTACTTTTTCCATTAATCTCTTGGCAGCTAATGCAGAATGATAAGATGTACCAGATCCTATCACATAGATCTGCTCATAGTCGCCTTCGAAGAAGTACTCTACAGCATCATGAAAGATTTCTTCGTGGTTAGAAATGATATTTCTAACCGCTTTTTTTGATTCCAGAATATATTGATACATATCTCCGTAATCCTTACTCATTTGTATACACCTCCTCTTCATTGTATATACATTTTAATATACATATATACATTTTGTCAATGGGTTGAAATATGTTTTTTTATGCATTCAATAAATAATTTATCACTATACGAAATGTATGCGGTCGTCATTTTATGCAAAGCGTTTTCATTAAAATAAAAAATGTATATACGTTAGTACTTTAACGTATATACATCTATTACAATAAATACTTCTCTATAACCTCAGCACATCCATCATGATCATTATCCGATACAATTACATCACTGATTTCTTTAATACTCTCTTTCGCATTACCCATTGCAACAGATAATCCTGCAACTTCTAATGCCTCCTTGTCATTATCTGCATCACCCACTACTATAGTTTCTGCAACAGAGATACCTAAATGATGACATAACTGCTTTAATCCAGTTCCCTTATCTACACCTTTCGCATTCATTTCTAATCCTGTTGCTTCTGAATCCTTCATCTCTAATTCAAGTCCAGCTTCTCTAATAGCTTTTCTTGTATGATCTCTTGCAGCTTTTGAGTGATGATAGATGTTAAGCTTATGTACTGAATAAGGATTACCTACATAATAGTCATAAATGTTATCTACTTTAGTAGTGACTTCTTCATACATTGGCTGGTAGACACCCATATAATAATCATTCATATGTGGTACTTTGTCTTTTTCTACGACAGATGTAATTCCCATCAAATGAACCATCTCATCTGTTTCCTTACCAATTTGAATCAATGTTTTGACTTCTTCTTCACTTAATGGTGATTCATAGATACTTCTTTCTTCTTCATAATCATAGACAAGTGCACCGCTGACACAATTCACATAGCGTAGTCTTGGCAGCACTTCTCTATACTCCTTAAGTTCTGCAGGACATCTTCCTGTATTAAGTATTACCATCTTACCTGCCTCTATTGCCTTATTAATAGCTTCTACTGTTTTATTAGAAATCTTCTTTTCACTATTAAGAAGAGTACCATCCATATCAAATGCGACTAACTTATACATGTTTTAATTCCCCCTTTTATATGTATCATATTCTATCACAATGTAGCCTGCAAACATGAGCAGTTTCATAATATCAAAAAGAGGAACTATCTAGTTCCCCTGTTGTCCTAACCATTCCCATGCATTAAGATTCCCATCATAACATGCAATAAAAAAGAGGGACTATATACACAGTCCCTCCTGCAGCATTTTTCAATAAAATCTTATCTTACTTGTTCTCTTCTCTTTAAGTAGATATAAGCACCAGCTGATGCAAGCATCATGAATGATAAACCAGTTAATGCAGTTTCATCACCAGTCTTAACTGTACTATCAGTCTTAGTATCAGTACCTGGTTTAGTAGTTGGCTTAGTAGTAGGTTTAGTAGTTGGTGTAACAACAACTGAAGTTGCTTTAGCCTGCTGTCCTAACCACTTCCATGCATTTAAGTCACCTTCATAACATTCATTGTTGTCCCAATAGATCCAAGACCAATGTCCGTTATATTCATATGCAGAACCATCTTCGTTCTTATATTCACCACTTGTATCTCTTACATCATCAAAAGCTGATACATGCACATTCTTAGCACCTGCAGCAAGTAATCTCTTTAATGTAGGTTCAGTACATAATGTGTAATCAACAGTTGTATCTGTCTTAGCATATGTAAACCAGATAGGCATATCCTTGATCGCATTAATTTCTGCATCAGTAATATACTGATTCTGATATGCTTCACAAATTGGGAATGCAGCTGCAAAGTAATCTGGATGCTTTAAGATCATTTCCATAGTCATGTAACCACCATTAGAGCAGCCACCAATATAAATCTTACTTGTATCAACATCAGGATTATTCTTTACATAAGTATCAATTAAATCAAATAAACCTTTAGCGTAGATAGAACCCTTTTCACCGTTCTGGTATTCACCATTACCGCCATCCATCCACATAGTTGGACACTGAGGAGCAATAACATACGCATCATTCATATCTTTCTGGAACTAATCTCCAGCCATTGCTGTTACTTCATTTGCAAGTAAGTCAATAGAAGTATCTGTTCCACCTTCACCAGCACCATGTAACCAGATTACTAAAGCGTTCTTCTTGTTATCCTTCTTAGGTGTATATTCAGCATAAGAATAGTTAATACCATCTACTGCTTTATAAGATTTCTGAGTCCATTTATCTAATTGTGGACATAACTTACCTTCTTTTTCTACATCAATATCTGCAACAACATCTAAGTTATTGATTTCTTCTTCACCAGCAGTTAAAGTTGCACCATTTGCAAGTGATACATGTAACTTGTAAGGATTACACCAGCTGTTACGACCTGTAGAAGGACGATAAATAAATGGTGAACCATCACTAGGTGATACATACATTTCAATAGTAATATATTCAGACGCAGTATTTACCTTATTACCTTTATCATCTGAAGCATAAGCAGCAATAACTTTTCTATCACTTGAAACAAGACCTTCTTCACCAGTTCCCCAGTCAAGAATACCGTTCTTTTCTTCTACAACCTTTAAATTATCAGCAACTACAGAAGCAGAATCAACAGCCTTATCAAGCTTTACAATAGTCTTCTTTACTGCAGGTCCCCAGTCTTCACCTGTTACAAATGCTTTCTGAGTTCCTTTTGCAGTAACTGTTTCAGCCTTAGTCTGTTTAGCCATCCATTTCCATAAGTTGACACCATTTTCATCATAACATTCGTTATTATCGAAATATATCCAAGACCAATGTCCATTATATTGGTATGGCTGACCATTTTCATCAGTGAAGCGTCCTGTTGTATCATGGACATCTTCAAATGCTGAAACATGAACTTCTTTATTACCAGCTGCTCTTAATCTTTGAGCAAATGCAGCAGTTGTACCTTCATAATTCACTGTTGGATCATTCTTTGCATGAATGAACCAGATTGGAAGGTTCTTTAAAGTTTTGATTGTTTCATCAGATACATCTTTGCTGTTCTTAGCTGCACAGATTGGATAAGCTGCCGCAAATGTTGTTGGATAATCACTAATCATATCCATAGTGAACTTACCACCTGCACTACATCCACCAATAATCACTCTATCAGGATCAATATCAGGATTGGCCTTCAACATATCCTGAATTAAGTTATATACAGTAGATGTCTTAGTACCCATAGTTCTTTGTGGAACGAGTACATATGCACCATTCATAGTCTTCTGGAATTCAGTACCACCTAATGCAGTTACCTTATTACATAATAAATCAACCTGTATATCAGTACCTGTTTCACCACCACCATGGTTCCATACAACTAAAGCATTCTTATGATTATCTTTCTTTGGAGTATAAAGTGAATAAGACACTGTATCTCCATTATTAGTATAAGTTAAAGAACTGTATTTACTATCTTTGAAAGAGAATCCATCTAACTGTGGACAAAGCTTTCCATCACCTACAATATCAATTGTAGGATCTACTGTTACTTTAGTAATTGTATCAGTTGCAGTCTTAATATCTTCCCCTTCTGCAATTGAAACATTTAACTTATAAGGATTAGCCCATTCATTACACCATGCCTTACCATTCCATGCAAAAGGACTTCCTTCACTAGGTGAAATAGCCATTTCAACAGTCACAATATTAGAATCTGTAGTTACTTTATCTCCCTTCGCATTAGAAGTATAAGCATCTACAATAGTACGTGTTGTAGTTGTTTCACCTGCAGTCTGTTCTACAATAAAATCTCCTTTAGAAACAGAATCTGCCTTAATTGTCTTGTCTAAAGTCAAAATTGACTTAGTCACACCACTTCCCCAGTCATCATTCACTAGGTAAGCTTTTTGTGTGCCTGTTGCTTCATTCGTTCCTGCTGCTAGAACGGGTAAGTTTGTCATGGACATGACCATCATGGCACTTACCAAGCAACTCATTGCTTTCTTACCATTATTCATTGTTTTCATTCCTCCTATAGAAATAATTATAATAAATGAAAGCGCTTTACTTAGGTAAAAAACTAATATAATTAGGTCACTTTTCACATATTTGTATATTAAAAAATACAGGAATAACCCTGTATTTACTTACAGTCATGTCTAAATTGGTTAGGGGTACAATGATACAAATCTTTGAATACTTTGTTCATCGATTTAACATTGGGAAATCCACACATAATCGCAATATCAATAAGTGGTAGATCAGAATTAAGTAAAGCTTGTCTTACTTCTTTTGCACGTGTCTGAGATATATAGGCTTTTATTGTCATACCAAGATTTTCTTTAAAGAGTTTAGAAAGATGTCCTTCTGATAGATGAAATACATCAGAAAGTACTTCTATTGTTAGATCTTCCTGATAGTTATTATCAATATAGTTAATAATAGAAGTAATGCGACGTTTATTCTTTTCACTCTTTAATTCTACTTTATCTTTCTTCTCTATAGAAAGGTGTTCTACTAGTAAATAAATCAAATGATATAAAGCAAAATAGATAAGTAAATCTTTATGGTTACTATCCATTTCATAGTATTCATTTATAAGAAAAATCTGTTTTTTAATCAACGTGCCTACTTCTTCATCCGGCTGTTTAAAGTATATATGATCTATTTCAGGATAAACTTCTTTTAGGAAGTGATAATTGATTTGTAATGCTAAACCTATATAGGGTTTAGGTCTTCCTGATTCAAAGGCATGAATGCTTCTAGAGTTTATTATGAAAGGCCTATTGTTTTCTTGGTAGAGTTTATAGTATCTTCCATCTACCCAGCCATATTCTCCATTACATATAGGTAATACGATTTCAAGGCTATTATGCCAATGTTTATGAATAGGTTCGCATATGTCTCCTTCAAATCGTATGAGTTTTATAGGCAAGTTTAAATCATCGTTTATTTTTTCATATTGAATCATTGGTTCACCCTCCCTATGTAAGCACTATCAATAATAACATAAATGAGAGAATTAATGTAAGAATGTGCAGTTTTAGAAAACAAAAAAAAGAACATCCTGCTAGAGGGTGTTCCTTTTACTGTGTTATTTCTTCTATGAGTAGTTTCATTCTGTGTTCAAAGTCTTCTTTGATTTCACATTCCCATACTGCAATGACATTGTAGTCCATTTGTTGTAATAGGTTATAGTTGTTTCTCAATGAAGTTGGAAATTTACCTCATAGGTAAATTGACATCATTGACGTTTATAGCAAAAAAGATTATAATATATTTACCTTAGAGGTAAACTCACGAAAGAGGTGATGGATTGAAAATTACATATAAGACTCGCAAGATTGAAAAGGTGTGTACAATCGCAAGCGAAGCAGAAAAGAAATATGGTTCAGAAATGGCCGAAAAAATCCATCAGCGTATAGATGAAATAGATGCATCCGATACTGTTGAAGAGATGGTTCAATTCCATATTGGGAGATGTCATCCATTGAAAGGAAATCGCAAAGGTCAATACGCAATGGATTTAGTCCATCCTTATCGACTGATTTTTGAGAAAACAGGAGATAAAATTCAAATTGCAAACGTAATGGAAATTGTAGATTATCATTAAATTTCCATTTGATTAAAGGAGGTATTACGATGGTGAAAAGTCGCAGTTTTATTGCAACACCACCGGGAGCAACTATTAAAGAGCAGTTGCTTGATAGAGGACTTAGCCAGAAAGAATTTTCAGTACGCATGGGTATGTCCGAAAAACACATTAGCAAATTAATCAATGGCGAAGTTCAGTTGACTCCAGATGTTGCTGTTCGTTTAGAAATGGTGTTAGGTATTCCTGCTAAGTTTTGGAATAAACTAGAAGCTACTTATCGTGAAAAAATTGTAAAAGCAAACGCTGAGAATGACATGGATGCTGATAAGGAACTTGCAAAAAAACTACCTTATCACGAAATGTCTAAAAATGGTTGGGTTCCTGAGACAAGAGATATAACCGAAAAAGTTATTCATCTTAGAAAATACTTTGAAGTTGTAAAACTTGAGATTATTAAAAATATGCAATTATCAAAAATAGCATGTCGTAGATTGGCCGAAACAGAAAAAAGTGATCTTGCTCTATTGGCATGGGCACAGAAAGCCAAGCTAGAAGCTCGTAGTATTGATACTTCATTAATTGATTTAAAAACACTTAAGAAAAGTTTACCCGAAATAAGAAGCATGACCACAATGAATCCTTCTGATTTCTGCCCTAAATTGATTGAACTGTTATCAGGTTGTGGTATTGCACTTGTATTTCTTCCTCACATTGGAGGTTCTTTCCTACATGGTGCAACTTTCTACGACGGTAACAAAATAGTTGTTGGTTTAACAGTTCGCGGCAAAGATGCAGATAAATTCTGGTTTAGTCTATTCCATGAGCTTGGTCATATTTTACTTGGTCACATCAACCAGCCAAATGGAACAACCGAAGAAGATGAAAAAGCCGCTGACAATTTTGCAAAAGAAACGCTAATTCCTACAGAAGAATTCAACGCATTTACTACTCAGAATGATTTTTCAAAAGCAGCCATTTGTGCTTTTGCTCAAGAGGAACACATTCTTTGTGGAGTTGTTGTGGGACGTCTACAAAAGGAAGGCTTCATAAACTATAATTGCTGTAATGATTTAAAGACCAAATATACATTATCAGCGTAAGTATCAAAGGAGAATCATTTTTGGAGAATACAAATGAAGATAAAGAGTTGCTATTGAATCAATGGCAAACTTGTGTAGACATGGCTAATTCAGTTAGCCAGCGTCGTGACAATATGAACAATATTTTTATAACATTGAATCTTGCAATTATGACCGCAGTTTCAATTACATGGGACATAAAATCATTATTCATCCTGATAGCTGGAATAACTATATGTATTCTATGGATGCTCAATATTCGAAACTATAAGTTATTAAATACTGCTAAATTCAACGTAATTAATTCAATCGAAGAGAAACTACATTCAGCTCCATTCAAAGATGAATGGCAGTTTCTAAAAAGCAATAAAAAATATATGGATAGTACTACTCTTGAACGTATACTTCCAATTACGTTTATCATTCTTTATATTGCTGCTGTAATTGCAATCATTGTGATAAAATGCACATCTTGTTAAGGAGGGATTTATTTGACTTACAATTTATTTATCAGTCATTCGTGGACATATGGAGATTCATATAACAAATTAGTAGATATGCTAAATGCAAAACCCTATTTCTCATATAAAAACTACTCCGTTCCTAAATATGACCCTATTCATAATGCTTCAAATGACTATCAACTTAAGGAAGCCATACGAAGACAGATGCAACCTGCAAGCTGTATTTTGATTCTCGCAGGAGTTTATTCTACATACAGTAAATGGATAAATATAGAAATCGAACTTGCTAAAAGTATGGGTAAGAAAATTATTGCGATTGAACCTTGGGGAGCTGAACGCACATCATCAAAAGTCAAAAATGCTGCCCATCACATTGTGCGATGGAACACAGATTCCATTGTTAATGCTATAAGAGGTTATTAGTAGCAACGGTCACACCGGAATTCCCTCCGATGTGACCGTTATTATTTGATCCTAACTATTCTTTTTATATAAGTTTAATTATTAAATGGAATCAGCTTTTTCCCTATTACATCTCCAACATAATGTCTGTAAATTACTTTCTACAGTTAATCCACCTTTTGAAACTGGAATAATATGATCTACTTCAAGTAATAAATTTGGTTCCTTAAAAACGCTATTACCGCATTTACAACATGTATAATTATCTCTCTTTTTTATAGCCTCACGTAAATCTTGTGTCATTGCAGCTCTTTGTTTCTTACTATGACCTTTTTTTGGATATGTGTCTATATATCTCTGATTCAACTTTTTTTAATAATTCTGGAGTAATACTAATAGAATGGTTCTTTTCACTCTTACCTGCTGGACTAGTATATGAAAAACAAAATTCAGGATTACCTTTTTTTGCAAGTGCTACTGATATATCACACACAAAAAAAGACACAATCTTTCTTGTAGCAAATAACTTTATAAAAGTCGGTACTATGTCTAATATTTCTTTATTAAATTCATCCATTTTTCTCATAGTATCATCATATGCTGTTAACCAATTTTCACAAAAATCAATCATTTCAAGAGTATCTTCATTATTATCAATATTTGAATACTTTAATAAGTACTTGATTTCATTATTTGATGCATTAGAAACAATAGATCTAGAACAACAATATTTATAATTCAATTTTAACTTACTAATATAAGAATCAAAACATGATTCTTTTCTCAATAGATCAAAACATTCTACCTTACATTCTGATGATAATGGATTTAATCTTTCAGACAAATCTTCTCTATTCTTTTTTATGTAATTATTGGCATATAATCTGCATAAATATGCTAATCCATATATAATCAAGCCGCTTAGAGTTATTATGCATAACTTTTCTAATAAATACTCCATCAATAATAAACCTCCATGTCTTATACTTAATTACTTTCAACATTATAGTTAAGGCACCCTTATTATTCAACACTAAGCTTCAGATACTGATCTAATATTATATTTCAAATCATTTTTATAATTTTGCTTCATTAAACACAATTGTTACATAAGCTTTTTCAAAAGAATATCTATATACCATAAGCACACTGTATTTTTGAAATTCTATTCATTTGTGATAAAATAGACACGTAATGAAAGGATATATCAAATGAAAACAATAAATGTAGTAGCAGCAATCATCTGTAAAGATGATAAAACTATGATTGCAAAAAGAGGTTATGGTGAATTTGAAGGAATGTATGAATTCCCTGGTGGAAAAATCGAACCGGGTGAAACTCCTGAAAATGCACTTATCAGAGAATTAAAAGAAGAAATGAACGCACATTTAATCGTAGATGAATTCTTTATGCATGTTCACTATGATTATCCAACATTCATATTAGAAATGGATTGCTTCTTATGTCATATTCCAGATAATCATTATGAATTACTAGAACATGAAGATTGTAAGTGGATTATTCCTGGACAAGAAGATGTTGTATGGGTACCAGCTGACTTACAAATCATTGAAAAACTTATCGCAAGAAATCAAGCTTAACACGTTTGGTTTCTTTTTTATTTCAAACATATGATATAATTGTATTAGTTTTTGTATTAAAGGAGTTATTCTATATGGATGAATTAAACAAAGCATTGCATACAAGCTTTATTGATAAGTCTTTTCCTTCTAACAAGGATTTAAGACCTAAATTATTTTTTAACGATTATAAAAGAAGAATGAATCTCGCATTTGAAATCACTAAAAGATTAAAAGAATGTGACTATTTTGAATTCTCAGTTGCATTTATTAGTGAATCCGGACTCGCTGTTTTAAAGCAGATACTATTAAATTTAAAAGAAAAGGGTGTCAGAGGGCGTATTATTACTTCTACCTATTTAGGTTTTAATGCTCCTAAAATGTTTAAGCAACTCCTTTCTTTTACTAACATAGAAGTAAGAATATTTGAACAAGAACATTGTGGTTTCCATCCTAAAGGCTTTATTTTCCATACAGGAGACCATCGTGACATTATCGTAGGCAGCTCAAACTTAACTCAAACAGCGTTAGAATCAAATCAAGAGTGGGACTTATTTTTCACATCTCACGAAAACGGTGAACTTGCTTCACAAGTTTCAAATGAATTTGATATTCAATGGGAATTATCTACACCTCTAACAAACGAATGGATTGAAAGTTATAAAGAAACTTATGTAAAACCCGTTCGTCCTGCTTCAGTACAAAGTTCAAAAACAATAAAGCCAAACAATATGCAGGAAGAAGCTTTAAAATCATTAAAGAATCTAAGAGACAATAATAAAGATAAAGCTCTTCTTATATCAGCAACTGGTACTGGTAAGACTTTTTTATCTGCATTTGATGTAAAACGCTTTAAACCAAAAAGATTATTATTTGTTGTTCATAGAAGAAATATTGCAGAAGCAGCATTGCGTTCCTTCAAATATTTAATTCCAAATGTATCTATGGGAATTTTCTCTGGAAACACCAAAGAAACTGATTCAGATTTTATCTTCTCTACTATACAAACAATTCATAAAAAAGAATATAGAGAAATGTTTGAGAGAGATGCTTTTGATTACATTATTATAGATGAAGTACATCGTGCCGGTGCACAGTCTTATCAAGATATTGTAGATTACTTTAAACCAAAGTTTTTATTAGGTATGTCTGCAACACCTGAAAGAAGTGATGACTTTGATATATATGAAATGTTTGATCATAATATTGCTTATGAAATTAGATTAATACAAGCTATGGAATATAACCTACTCTGTCCTTTCCATTATTATGGAATAACAGATATGACTATCGATGGAATCGAAATTGATGATAAATCAGAATTCAATATTCTTACATCAGAATTACGAGTAGATTATATTATAGAAAAAATCAATGAATATGGTTATAGTGGTGATCGTATTCATGGTTTAATCTTCTGTAGTCGCAAAGATGAATGTGAAAAGCTTTCTCAGCAATTTAATATGAGAGGATATAAAACAATTGCATTAACAGGCGACTCTTCTGAAGAGATGAGACAAAAAGCAATTGATTCTTTAGAATCTAATGATGAGAATTCATTAGATTATATATTCACAGTTGATATCTTTAATGAAGGTATTGATATTCCTAAAGTGAATCAAGTTGTTATGTTAAGACCTACTGAATCAGCAATCGTATTTGTGCAACAATTAGGACGTGGTTTAAGAAAGAATGATTCCAAAGAATATGTTGTCATTATTGATTTTATTGGTAATTATGAAAAGAACTTCTTAATCCCTGTTGCTTTGTCAGGACAAACTAATTACAACAAAGACTCATTAAGACAGTTTGTATGTGAAGGTTCACTTATAACTCCTGGTGCTTCTACTATTCAGTTTGATCAAATTACAGAAAAGAGAATTTATCAGTCTATCGATGCAGCAAACTTCACACAGGTAAGACTTATTAAGGACTCTTATAAACAGTTAAAAGAAAAGCTAGGTAGAATTCCTCGTTTAAAAGAATTCGAACAATATGGTGCCATTGATGTTCAATTAATGTTTCAAAACAAATCACTAGGTTGTTATCATACCTTCTTATCTAAATATGAAAAAGACTATCATATTCACTTTAGTACTTTAGAAGAAAAATATCTTCAGTTTATTTCATCTAAACTTTCTTCTGGTAAGCGTGTAGAAGAATTAGAAGCTATAAAGTTAATCATCAATAAAAGAACAAATCTTCTCACTCATTTAAAAGAAACTTTAAATAGTGATTATCAAATCGAATTACCAGATGTAGGTATAGAGACTATTTCAAACATTCTGTCTCAAAATTTCATGACAGGGTCAAGTAAAAGGACATTTGAAAAAGCAGTCTTCTTAGATGAAAATTTTGAGTCTTCACCACAATTCTTAAAGTTACTTAATAATGAAGATTTTAAGAATCAAGTAATGGAAGTCATTGAATATGCAATTGATAAAAATAAAAAAGAGTATTCTAATAGATATAAGAATACCGATTTCTGTTTATACTCTAAGTATACATATGAAGATGTTTGTCGATTGCTTAACTGGGAAAAGAATATTGTACCATTAAATATTGGTGGATACTTCTATGATACACGCACAAATACTCTTCCAGTATTTATTAATTATGATAAAGATGAATCTGTTGTAGATACTCAACAATATGCCGATCACTTTATCGATGCTCAAAACTTTGTAGCTATGTCTAAAAACAACGTTAGAATTACTAATCAAGGTATGGAAAAGTTTGTAAAGGCAGCAGAAAATAAAACGAATATCTATTTGTTTATTAGAAAGAATAAAGATGATGCTGCTTCAAAAGAATTCTATTATTTAGGTGAAGTCTATATTTCAAAAATAGAAGAGACCACAATGGCTAACGATGTGCCAGTATGCGAAATCTACTATCATCTAGATCAACCAGTTAGATCAGACATCTACGATTACATACTTTCCTAATACTTACCTTAAAGTGCCTACTACCCTCCTATCTAATTCTCTAGTAGAATACATACAGGAGGGTATTTAACATGAGTGAACAACTATTAATCAAACATACAAAAGAAACATTTAAAAAACATCTCTATGAAATCAATGATCACATTCTATTCTTCTATTCCTATGGTCATAGTAATGCTACTGCTATTATAGGTAACAGTTCTGTTATCTTAATAGATACTCTAGATTCTAATGAATATTCACAAGACCTATTGAATGACTTAAGAAAGTATACAGATAAACCTGTTAAAACATTAATCTATACTCATGGTCATCCAGATCATAGAGGTGGTGCAGGTACTTTTAGAGATACTGTAGAAGAAGTCATAGCTTTTACACCTTCTAAGACACCTTTAAAGTATTATGAAAAGATTGATGAAGGATTAAGAAAAAGAGGAACATATCAACATGGATATACTCTTACAAATGAAGAAGCAATATGCCAAGGTATTGGTATAAGAGAAGGTAAGGTTACTGGTCATGGATGCTATGATTTTATCTCCCCTACTACTTTATATACTGAAGATAAAGTCATAAGAGATATCGATGGTATACATCTAGAGTTATATAGAGCACCAGGAGAAACTGATGATCAGATCTGTATCTGGATCAATGATGATCAGGTTCTCTGTACGGGTGATAATTATTATGCTGTTTTTCCAGCATTATATGCTATTAGAGGTACACAATACAGAGACCTTGCTACATGGATTGATTCTTTAAACCTTATTCTTTCTTTTAATGCGAATATTCTATTACCAGGACATACACATCCTTTATTAAACAAAGAATCAATCCAAGACCAAGTAGGTCAGTTTAAAGAAGCTATCGAATATATTCTCTTTAATACCCTAGACTGTATTAATAAAGGTCTTACTCTAGATGAAACAGTACAAACTGTTTCATTACCAGAAGAGCTTAAAAACTCACCTTACTTACAGGAATATTATGGAACTGTAGAATGGGCTGTTAAAAGTGTTTATACAGGTTATGTAGGATGGTTTGATGGTGATCCTGTCCATTTATTACCTGTTAGTGGCCAAGAATACAATAGTGTCTTATTAGAACTCATAGGTGAAGAAAAACTATTAGAAAAGATCAAAGACTGTATGTCTCATTCACAATATCAAATAGCTTTACAATTATTAGAACTCATAGACAATAAAGAACTAAAAAAAGAATGTCTACTACAACGTGCAAAACAAGTAAAAAGTGCGAATGCGAGACATTATCTTATTGCAGCTAGTAAAGAGTATTAAAAAGCAGGTCCCCTCGGACCTGCTTTAGTGCGTATTAAGCTCTTTTTCTTCTAATAAGAATGATTCCAAAAGCGGCTGCTACAAACATTGCGATATATGCTGCAAATGTAGTTGTATCACCAGTCTTTACTGGATCCTTCTTAGTAGTAGTTTCAGTTTTGTTTGTTGTATCTGTTTTGTCTGTCTTATCTGTTGTATCTGTTGATGGTTTGTTTTCTGGAGTAGTAGGCTTTTCAGGTTCTACTGGAGTAGCATCTTTCATATATGTAGCTGCCCAATTCCAGATATGAGTACCTGATGCATCAGATGGGTTATTTCTTAAAGTATAAATCCAAGACCAATGGTCACTGTATTTAACTGTTTCTTTAACACCATCTAAATTATAATCTTCTTCAAATTTAAGTTTACCACAAGGTCTAGTTTCACCTAATGAGTCAACTTTATCTTCTAAA
Source organism: Catenibacterium sp. GCM10023432 (assembly GCF_042651925.1). Classification (NCBI taxonomy): domain Bacteria; kingdom Bacillati; phylum Bacillota; class Erysipelotrichia; order Erysipelotrichales; family Coprobacillaceae; genus Catenibacterium; species Catenibacterium sp. GCM10023432. Next base: position 22,293 of record NZ_JBHSEB010000020.1, read on the forward strand.
TCTACTGTATCATATAATGATAATTTATATTTACCATCTTTAGTTTCACTAGTAGTGAAGCTTGAATTGAATTCCTGTTCTACTCGAGTAGTAGTTAATTCAGCACCATCAGTTAAGATCTTAAAGATTCTCTGTGAACATACTTCTGACTTAACGCTAGAGTCTGTCTTACCCTGTACTAACCAGATAGCTGTCTTAGAATTCTTAAGGCTAGCTAATTCTTCATCAGTAGGAGTTTCTCCACCTCTAATTGCAGCTGTATCTAATGCTGGACAGTTGATCATAGCTGCAGAGAATAAATCAGGATATGCAATCAACATTCTAGTAGTCATATAACCACCAGCTGAACATCCACTTACTACAACCTTATTAGGGTTAATATTGTATTTCTTGATAACTTCTTCGATTTCTGTTTTAGCTTTTTCTAATAAATTATCTCTTTGAGCATAGTACCAAGTAGCTGGTGCCTGGAAACTCATTACATGAGCACCACCAAAGATGTTCTGAGCTTCATCAGTAGCCCAAGCAACAGTACCTCTATTTGCAAGCATCTGAGCAACGTTATTCTGAGTATTATAACCTTCTAAGTCGCCTTCACCATTACCATGGAACCAAACAACTAACTTATCAGCACCTTTTGCTTCATGGAACTGATAGTTGATTCCCTGAGATCCTTTAACTGAAGTGAACTTTGCTGTTTCTTCATCAATAACAGTATTATCACAAGTGATTTCACCAGTGATATCTTCTAACTCTCTACCATCTACTGCAGTTGCTTTTAAAGCTTCATTCTGAGTAATAGTATAATTAATCTTACCTGGATAGTTTCTACTTTCAGATAACCAAGTTAAAGTAGCACCTTCTGATTCATTCATATAAAGTGTTACTTTACCACCTGCAACTTCTACCTTTTCAATAGTACGATCAGCATCGCTATAAACTTTCCCGTTATTTGAACCAATCTGTACATAGTTAGTTGCATGAACTGTGTAAGTATCTTTATCAGCGCCAGATACTTTTACACCATCACCGTAGTCAATTACAACTTTATTGACTACCTGCCCAGCATCTGTAATTTTTCCATATAACTGAGCCACATAATTACCTGCTGCCTGAACAGGAACTACAAACACCATTGCAACCATCATTGCAACACTTACAACAACTGAAAATACATGTTTCATCTTTTTCATGTCCATTTCCTCCTGTAATAAATATATCAGAAAGAGTATATGAAAGCGATTGCATAAAACGTTTTTAGTTTTTATTTTAAAACCATTATTTTTTCTAAACAAAAAGAGTACATAAAATGAACTATTTTTGTATATTATCTAAGATTCCATATATATTTTCAAAAATCATGCAGAGATGATGTATTCTATCTGCAATACATTTATCATTTATTTCTATAAAGTTCTCATGTAGTTCTTTCTTCTTTGCGACTTTCCCTATATAGATATGTTCTATATTTCTTTGTTCCAATGATTTCATTAAAGTAATATATTCATCAAAATATCCTAATTCAAATCCTAGATTAGAATGAAAAAGAGAGACAAAGAATACAATATCATCAGTTGTCACATTAAGCTGTATCAGCTGTTTCATAGGAAGAGATTGATACATCTGAAAATCTATAGGTATTTTTGTATCTCGGAAAATCTGCTTATAGACAAGTAATGGTGCAAGAGAACTCTCATCTCCCAAAACAATTATTCTTTTCTTATCTTTAATCTTATCCCAAAGTGACTCATCATACTGGCATGAACGATAAAGTGGTCTCGTAGACAACTCATAATACAGCTGATATTGGACAGCAGTAAAATTCTTATAGCCTAAATCAATAGAATAACGTCTCAATGTTGATTTAGAAATATCTAAGTCTTCTAAGATATCATTTACTTTATATTCAATGATAGAATGACGATTCTCTAATAGATAATGTGTAATACGATAAGTATAGCTTTCTCTATCCGATATACTTTCTAACATATTCAACTGTTCTAATATCATAAGTAATTCTCCGCATAATAGTATGTAATTTCTTGTATATAATAATCCAGGATCATATTCTCTAATACTTCATCTAATCCTTGAGGAATAGTAAGTCCATAAGCATCTTGTAAATAATCATAATGTCCTATAGTAATCATCTTTGGATTATTCTCTTTCATTTTATCAAGTAACCAAGGATTTAAGTCTACAATTCTTCCTTCCATACTGAGTAATATGACACAATCATCTTTCTCAGGAGTAAAGAAGTTTGTTTTATAAATACTATCTTTTACAACAAGTCTCCCCATTACATAGAAATCTATCTGCATTCTAGAAAAGTAACTAGCCATCTCATCAGAACCAATAAGTATTATTCTTTTACTATTATAAATCATCTCACATACTTCTTTAACCCATGACATATCTATGAGTCTTTCATAGTCTTCTGATTTAAGAATACTAGAAAATACCTTATGAAGCATCCCATAATCTTTTTCATTGATTCTATTTTGTATCTGCACATAACGAATACGCATATGACTAGAGAATAATGCTTTAAAGATCATATACTTCTTATAGCCATAAATACGAAAGAATCGATTTAAGCTAGAAGTAGAAACAAAACATCTTTCTGCGAGTTCATTAATAGTTAAGTAATCTAATTCATGTCCATTCTCTAATAGTCCTAAGGCAATCTGATAATTGATATCACGTACTTCTGGATTATTAATAAACATGAATAAGGCATTAAAAAAACAATTCATCATATCCCTCCCTTACAGTTATCATATCATGAATTGTTTTTATACTTCATTTTTTTCAAATTCGTGCTTAAAAATGCTTATTCATCCATATGGTATATACCATAATCATTGGATACAAAGGTAAAAGTCACTTCTGGAAACTGTTTAGACAAGTACTCTACCATATGTTCCATACCTGGTGCTTCACATGTCATATGATTAATCACTATAAGTGGAATATTATGATCTACTGCCCATTGGACACCTATCCAGTTACTTACACCATCATCACTGACTAAACATGCATCTGCACCTTCTTCATACATTTCAAATACATCTGTACAAGCCCCTGTACCTATGCCTAATCTATGTATTATTTGAGTCTTATCTCCTATGATTTCTATACCATGCTGGTGATATGGTTTAATCTTATTAATAATATGCTGTGCACATTCTTCTACTGTCATATTAATATCATGAGTATATCTATAATAAGAATGATCATGTTATTCTTCAAAATCCAGATCTAATGTGTTAGCCCAGCTATCTCTAATGCCATATTCAGGATAGACATCCCACAAATCATGACATCTGTAAATAGTAATATTATGTTCCTTTAATAATGCTTCTTTTTCTTTTTGTGCTTTATATATAAGTGTAGGTAATGATGTAGATGCGAGATAGAATGGATTCTCATGTGAAATAATGAAATGTATATCATGTTCTACCGCATATTGAATCACTTTATTTGTCGCTACCCAGCAAGTGATGACTTTACTTATTTCTGTTTGATCATCCCCAAACAATATACGATCTCTTGTACGGCTTCTATTCACCCATTCCCCTTGTGACTCTAATAAGTCTATGATGTCTCTTATTATCATATGTGTTCACTGCCACTCAAAATGTGATTAAATATACTCACTGTTAAACCGCAAACTCTACCCATCTGATGACTGCAAATTATATTACCCAATATAATAATGTATTTTT
>NZ_JBHSEB010000021.1:0-643 GCF_042651925.1 Catenibacterium sp. GCM10023432
CTGTCTTAAGATACGGTAGAAGTAAAGTAATCATCTTAGATAATGGCAGCAGCTACAAAAATAAAAGCACCAAGGAAATAGAGGCAAGACTCGGGACTAAAATCATTTATAATCCCCCATATCAGCCTGTCGGAAAAGCTTTGATTGAAAGGTTCTTTCATACAATGAAGATGCGTTTTATGGATGTACATAAGGGAAGCGACTATCATTCACTTTCTCAATTAAATAATGATCTTAATAAATGGATAAATGAGTATAACAGAACAATCCACTCATCATTGAAAGATGATGAGAATGACAATCATACACCTCTAGAACGCTATATGTATGATATGAAAGATGTTGAAGTATCAAGACTGTCAAATAAATCACCTATTGAATACGCTTCGTGGTTTGATGATGTGTTTCTTCATGAAACCACAAGAAAGGTCAATGGTGATTCAACAGTCCTTATTGAAAATCAGCTTTTTGATGTTCCTTCTGTCTATATAGGAATAAGAGTTATTATCCGCTATAATCCAAGAACTTTTGAAGGAACATATCTTTATGATGTTTCTCAAAAGAAAAAGGTTTCTTTAAAAAGAACGGATCGAGTTGAAAACGGAAGAACAAGAAGAGAGGAGATCATTTACTGATGGAAATG
>NZ_JBHSEB010000022.1:0-519 GCF_042651925.1 Catenibacterium sp. GCM10023432
TGATGCCTAAAGACCGTCTTGATCTTGGCAGAGTAAGAAAACTTGATGATGACCATAAAAGATATATTGCTGATCTTATTGGCCAGTATCCCAAGATTACTGGGGTCATGATCTATGAAAAAATGATTGAAGATGGTGTCTTAAATGCAGGTGACTGTTCCGTTGATACTATACAGCGCTATATCAGAAACAGCGGCTTACGAAATGGACAGGGTGAGACTTTAGTCAAGGAAAGAAGGACCTGGGAATTCGCTCATTCATGTGATGGCTATGAAGCTGATACCTGTCATACATTTTATATTTACGATGAAGATAGCACATACAGGAAAACGTATCTGATTGCTATTATCGACAATCATTCAAGAATGATCGTTGGTGCAGAGTTCTTTTTCAATGACAATGCTGTCAATTTTCAAAAGGTATGGCATGATGCTGTCTTAAGATACGGCAGAAGTAAAGTAATCATCTTAGATAATGGCAGCAGCTACAAAAATAAAAGCACCAAGGAAATAGAGGCAA
>NZ_JBHSEB010000023.1:0-13680 GCF_042651925.1 Catenibacterium sp. GCM10023432
GTAGAAAAATAGGCGTTAAGCTAAATTTAATGATCTAGTAGCAACATTTTTCATAAACTTAGCGATTTTTTTTAACTTTTTTATTCAATTGATTTTAAAGACTCAACCATATCCACCTGATCAAGAATATGACGCATAGCTAAATTGATGATAATCGTAAAGCCTACTGTCATACCAAATGCAATTAAATAGATATAAAGCGGCATTGTACGGATAAATAACATATTGTCCATTTCTACCGTTAATACTACAAAACGATGAAGGAAATAGCCAAAGAACATACCAATTGATGCTCCAATAAGAGAAAGAATGATATTTTCTCTAAAGATATAGTCACAATATTCCTTTCGACGGAAACCTAATACCTTAATTGTCGCAATTTCACCTTTACGTTCACCAATATTAATATTAGTCAAGTTATAAAGAACGATGAAACATAATAATGCAGCACATCCTGATAATATTGCAACAATAATATTGAGTGAAGACATTCTCTGCTGGAATTCATCGAGTGAAGCTGTAAGTCGCTCCATACTGCCTATATTATGATGATCTAAGTAATTCTTTAATGTCTTGATATTGGACTTCTTCGTATTCATATCAACATAAAGAATAGAGGCAGATGACTTCGTACCAGTCAGATTTTCATAAAATGTCTTACTCATATAAACTTGATGACTGACGTACTGCTGTACTATGTTAGAGACCTTCACTGTATATTTTGTATTGTCATAAGAGAATGTCATATTCTCTCCTTTTTTCACACCTAGCTTTTCAGCCAGCTTCTGGGAAATGACAACACCATCATCACTTAAAATAATCTTCTTTTTTGTCTTATAATCGTTAAAGTTGATGAAGTTCTTGATTTCATCCGCATTATCATAGACGACCATCGTACTATAATAATCTTCACTATTACCAAGTACCGTAACGTTCTGACGATAAGCACCCGTTAAATTATGTACACCTTCAATACGCTTAATCTTGTTTTCTACTTTCTTTGTATCTTCTACATTACTATTAAGTTTGATTAATGCATCATATTTATATACTTCTTCATATTGTGAAGGAATAATGTCAGAAACACTATTCTTTACACCAAACCCTAGCATAATGAGTGCTGTACATCCTGCAATACCAATCACAGACATCCAGAAACGTTTCTTATAACGGAATAAGTTTCTCATTGTCACCTTCTGATTGAAGTTCAGACGTTTCCAGATAAAAGGCATACGTTCCATTAAAATTCTCTTACCTGCCTTAGGTGCTTTAGGACGCATTAAAACAGATGGTGTAGACACAAGTTCCTGAAGACAGACACTTAATGTTGCAAGTAGTGTGACACCTACAGAAATAAGAACAGTCATAAGTGAGATAGACCATTTCTGTACAAGAACAGTTGATTGATTCATTCCATACATTAGATATGTGAACAAGAAATAGATAATACGAGGGAAAACCTGATTTCCTGCAAGGATACCTAAAATGCAGGCAAAGAATGTTGCTAGGAATGCATAAACTATATATTGCATAATGATATCCTGCTTGCTGTAGCCAAGTGCTCTTAATGTTCCACAATAGCTTCTCTGTTCTTCTATCATACGTGTCATAGTAGTCAATGACACTAAAGCGGCAACTAGGAAGAAAATCAATGGGAATACATCTGCAATTGACGCAATCGCCTGCTTATAAGATTCATAAGAGACAATACCTACATTCTCATTTTTAGTGAGTGAATAAAGAACACCTTTTGGTATCCGATTTAATTGCTGCTGTGCTTGGTCGATCTGTGCTTTTGCAGCATCTAATTGCTCCTTAGCAGCATTGAGCTGGACTTTCGCATTATTTTCTGTCACTTCAAGCTTGCTTTGTTGGATATTAAGTTCTGCTTCAGCTTCATCTAATTGAGATTGTGCTTTTTCTAACTGAATTCGTCCTTCTAATAACTGACCCACACCTTGAAGCTTATTATTGAAATTATTCAAATTTTCATTCAAGTCATTCAATATCTTTGTGAAAGCATCCTGGGCAGAATCCTTATCCTTGATATTTCTTAAAGTATCTTTAATAGAATCATGAAGCACCTTGATTTCCTGATCTATTTTCTTAGTTTCATTATAAGCCTGCTGTGTCACATTGCTGACCTGAGCTGCTTTCTTTAAGTAAATCTTCTTTTGTTCATAAAACTGAATACGTGCTTCAGCTAACTTGATCTTGCCTTGAGAAATCTGACTATTAAAAGAATCAAGATTGTGTTTATATTCCTGATATCCTTCTTCATACTGTTTCTTTGCATCATCTAGCTGCGACTGCATATCACCTGTTAATTGATCATATTGATCACTCATTTCTTCAGATAACATACTCTTAACACGTGTGTTCACTGTTTCAATTAGATTATCATAATCAGATGTAAACATATTGTACTTCTCTGTACCTTCTACATCTACAAGTAAAGAAGTATAAAGATGATCATTATTTCTTAACTCAGCCACCTTCTTGTTTAAGCCAAGTTCTCTTGCCCCTTCATTTAATACTTCTACAAACCCACTGTTGGTACCATCACCTAGTGTATTAGTCCCACGGTCAACATTACTAATATAACGAGGATCATTCACAATACCTACAATCTTATATGTCTTTGTACCATTATCATTAGAAAGTTCAATTGTATGTCCCAGCTTGTAATTATATTTACCAAGATTGACATCAATAATACATTCATTCTCTTTTTTAGGATAACGTCCCTTTAATAGTTCAGGACGATCCAGCATCGATTTTTCATATTTTTCCTGTGAGTACACAGTAACGCCTGATTTACCATCTTTATGCGCAAATAAAGCATCAAACTGGTAACATGGCACTACTTTCTTTACACCCTTAAGTTTTCTTACCTTTGCGACATCTTCATCAGAAAAGCCAAGTGTCGCAATATAAGTAAGATCCGCATAGTTATGACTATTTAAATAAGCGTCAGCACTTGCAGCCATTGTATAAGGAGTATTTCTAAGTCCTGAAAAGACAGCTGCCCCTAAGAAGATAATCATAAAGATGGAGAAAAAACGTCCTTTTGACTGACTGATGTTCTTAAAGACGGTTTTCCAATAGAATCTCTTCTTTACCATTCAATATTATCGATGGATTCAGGATGTTCATTATATTCCTGTTTTTCCACTTTTCCATTCTTAAGATGAATGACTTGATCAGCCATTGGAGCAAGAGCTGAGTTATGTGTAATAACGATTACAGTCATTCCATAGTTATCACACATGCTTCTTAACAAACCAAGAATTGATTTACCTGTCTGATAATCCAGTGCACCTGTTGGTTCATCACAGAGTAATAATTTAGGATTCTTAGCGATAGCACGAGCAATTGCCACACGCTGCTGTTCACCGCCTGATAACTGTGCCGGGAAGTTATCTTTACGTCCTCCAAGTCCTACACGCTCTAGAATATCTATTGAATTGAGCGGATCCTTAGAAATCTGAGAAGCAAGTTCTACATTTTCTAATGCTGTTAAGTTCTGGACAAGATTATAGAACTGAAATACAAATCCAATATCATCTCTTCTATAATCTGTTAATTGTTTATCATCATATGTCGCAATATTACGTCCATCTACAAGAATAGTCCCACTTGTAGGTGTATCCATGCCACCTAGCATATTTAATATTGTTGTTTTACCTGCACCTGAGGCACCTACTATGACTGTGAATTCACCTTTATTTACCTTAAAGTTAACACCATTATTTGCATAAATAGTGACATCACCCATAGTATAGCTTTTTACAACATTCTTTAGTTCAATAAATGCATCCATACATACAACCTCCTAATATTATTGTAAGTGATACCATTTTTATCTTCAAGCACAAAAAAGACATGCTTTATGCATGCCCCTATTCTTCGGGTCTTTAATTTTTGTGGGGGTCAAACCTTCGCTCTAAATATTTGGGGGTCTTGGAAACAGCACCTTTAAATTTGTGGGGGTCACACTGTGGCTCCCACTTTTTTAAGTATTTTTGTGTAATTAAAAACCTTTCGCTGTATCATTAATTTGCTCATATCAACTCAAAGCGAAAGGAGATCACAAATTGAATAATGATCTAAAAATTATTTTAGGGGATTATGAATCCTTTGTATAGTCTCATACGATTAAAATTAATGAAAAAGAAGTGACTTATTGTACCACGCTTAAGAGAACCATTATCTCCTGTCCAGAATGTGGCAGTAGAATGAATATTAAGGACTATAGAAAATGTAAAGTCATGCATAACATGATAAGAGGAAGAACACTTCTCTAATACTTAAAAAGAGAAGATTAGTATGTCCTAAATGTAATAAGGTAATGACAGAGGAAAATCCATTTACAGAGAAAAGTCGTAGTAGATTATCTCAAACCTCAGAGTTGGAAATCATAAATAAACTTAATGAACCTACAACTACTTTTTTCACTGGTTGCTAGGTTCTTTAACACTAACCCTACTAAAGTCGTTGAAATATTCGATAAGTATGGTCAGATGCGTAGACAGCCTTTACCTGAGATTATATGCATTGATGAGAAGCACTGGAGACATAAAGGACAAAACAAATATATGTGTGCTATTCTTAATTTTAAGACCATGGAAATTGTAGATATCATTGATGGAAGAACCAAGAAGACATGGTTAAGTTATACTCAGATAATCGATAAAAAAGAACTCGCTAAAGGGCAGTCATTTTTGACTGCCCTTTACAAGTGGAAACCCCCAAATATTTAAAGCGAGTTTTCTATTGACCCCCCCCTTAAAAATTAAAGGTTCTATTCTTCAATCTTCTTAAGCTGAATTAATTCCATATCAATAGGAGTAAGGTTACCTAAGAAGTCAACAAGTACTGTTGCAGTTTCTTTTTCTTTATCAATAGATTCTACCTTACCACTCTTAGATGCAAATGGACCAGCAAGAACTTCTACATAATCACCTTCAACAAAATCAACTTCTACAGCTGTAGTCTGGATACCCATTGACTTTAAAATTGGATCTAATTCTCTCTTATTTACAGGGAAAGGTTTAGCCCCTCCACCTGATGAACCGATGAATCCTGTAACACCTGGTGTATTACGGACAATATACCAAGCTTCATCAGTCATAACCATTTCTACAAGAACATAACCAGGGAACATATTGACTGTCTTGTTCACTTTCTTACCATTCTTGATTTCAGTTTCAACATGTTCTGGAATGACAATGTTGAAAAGGATATTCTGAAGTCCCATTGATTCAACACGTTTTTCAAGGTTTTCTTTTACTTTATTTTCATGACCTGAATATGTATTAACTACATACCACTGTCTACCTTCGTTATTGGAATCATGTGTTTCTTCAGTATTCTCTACTTTAGTTTCTAATTCTTCTGCCATATTAACTTAACCCCAATGTCTTTAAAATTAATGCAATTAATGCATCTGCGCCATAGAAATAAACTCCAAGAACTACTGTAAATGCAAGTACAACAAATGCATCACGAGCCAATTCTTTCTTTGTGAGCCAATGAACATTCTTGATTTCCTGACGAATTCCTTTAAGTGAGAACCATTCTTTGAATTTTAATGGATTCTTATCTTCTTGCTCTTCTAAACGTCTCTGACGTTCTAACTTCTTCGCTTTTCTAAGTTCTTTACGTTCCTGCTTAAGCTTTTCTTTTCTAGCTTGCTTTTCATCCATGGAAGCAGCCTCCTTATTTTGATTCTCTATGTATCGTATGCTTACCGCATTTCTTGCAGTACTTACGTAATTCTAAACGTTTTACATTTGTTCTGTTATTCTTATAAACTGAATAATTACGTGATAAGCATTCCGTGCATACTAAGATTACTTTTTCTCTCATCTTATCACTCCTTAACCTAAATTAATTTATCATAAATACACAATATCGTCAATTGATAATTAAAAACTCCCCTAAGGGATGCGCTCTTAATTTACTCATCACACGATAAACACTGTTATAAACACACTTTATTGAAATATTGAGCATCAATGCGACCTCTTTTTCAGGATAGCCTAACAAAACAAGATGAAAAATCTTCTGATCTCTTTCTGAGGTCTCATTCTGGATAATCGCATACACAAGTTCCCAGACTTTTTCTAAATCCTGTGCTTTTTGTGGAGAATACTCCACTCTTTGATCTGCAATCAATTCACCATATGTACGCGAATCATCATAATTAACAATCCTATCAAGAGAGATTGCTTTCTTTTCATAACGTGTGAAGAAAGTATATTGCTTCTTAAGTAATGACTGCATCTTCTTAATAATACAGCTTCTCGCATATACTTCAAACGTTGTATCCAAGTCTTCACGATAACTCCAGAAAACTTTGTCAAAAGTAATCATCCCTACCTGCAATAAATCCTGTGCTTCTAAAGACATAGATGAGATATACTTCATCTTTCTCATCACTGTATTTACTAAAGCATCATAATAGGCGTACAAGCTTCGCAATGCGACAGGATCATTGGATCTTGCTAAATAAATTAATTCCCTTAATATACGATCATCCATAGATCATCCTCCTCTTAGAGAGGATGACGTGAGTTATATACCTGATAAAGTAATATGGCTGTTGCAACAGACGCATTGAGTGAATTGACATGACCTACCATTGGCAGAATGACATTCATATCACAATGTTCTTTTACTAAACGAGAAATGCCAAATCCTTCTGATCCAATCACAAGAACAAGTGGCATATTGTAATCTACAGCACGATAATCTGTAGAATTATCTAATTCACATCCTACAACCCAGAAACCTTCTTTCTTTAGAGAATCAAGGGTACGAGATAAGTTAGTTACCTGTGCAACAGGAACATGGTCAATAGCGCCTGTAGATACCTTTGCAACTGTCGCATTCAAGCCAACAGAACGCTTCTTGCCAATAATGACACCATCTACACCAATTGCATCACATGTACGAATAATAGCCCCTAGGTTGTGAGGATCTTCCATACCATCAAGCATTAATAATAATGGCTGCTTTCCTTCTGGAATGTTACGTACGATATCTTCTAAAGGTGTATAATCATACCCATCAATCAAAGCCATAACTCCTTGATGGTTTACATTCCCTACAAGTTTAATAAAGCCATTTTTATCCGTCATCCTCATTTTTATATTATTCTTGCGACACAACTTCACAATGTCATCATTCTTTGACTGGTTCTGAATCATTACTTCATAAACCTGTCTTGGTCCTGTTAATAGTTCTCTGACGGTGTTTTTGCCATAAATCCATTCTTTCACTTTGTCACTTCCTCTTCTTCCACATATTTCTTAAATAATTCAAATATTTCATCTAATCTTTCTGTCTGCTTAGTGAGATAAAGATGTCCAACCATTGATTCAAAACCAGAAGACTGGTTATGAACAACAACTGATTTATTTTTTACTGAATGTCCCTTGCAGTTACGTCCACGCTTAAATAAACGCACTTCTTCTTCTGTGAAGAAATTTTGAGAAAGGGCATATTTCATAAAGCCTGCATGGGCATAAGCACTGACATACTTGATAGAAGCTCTCTGTAATTCATGAGGCTTCATAATTCCCTTCTCTGTGAGTAAATATTCACGGACATATACTTCAAAGACTGCATCACCTAAATAAGCGACAGCAAGTGCATTCATTAGCTCCGGGCGCATTAGAGAATGCCTCTTTCAGTTAATTCTTTTCTAACACGGTCTGCTTCATCAAAGTTCTTTTCTTTCTTATAAGCATTCCATTCTTCATATAAAGCAATATCATCTTCACTTAACTTTGTGCCTTCAAATAAGAAGCCTAAGACATCACCCATCTTTACAAGTGTTGCATATTCAATCGCAATGACATCATTGTCTTTTTCTCTTACACGCATCACCTGATTCAATACTTTTACCTGATCGAGAATCTGTGTTAAAGCAAGTGAAGTATTTAAATCATCTTCTAATGAATTCACCATAGCATCCACAGTTTCCTTCTTATAATCATGAGCAGGAACATGGTTCACCTGTAAATATAAAGACGCATTCTTAGTCGCATTTTCTACTTTAGAAACTTCTTTACGTACGCCTGCAATGACATCAACAGTCAAATTCAATGGATTACGATAGTGAGTAGATAACATCAACCATTTAAATACATTGCATCCAAGTTTTACAATTAAATCTTTAGCCCATAAGACATTACCTAAAGACTTAGACATCTTTTCGCCATCGATATTAATCATCTGGTTATGCATCCAATAGTTTGCGATTGGATGACCATTATAAGCCATAGACTGGGCAATTTCATTTTCATGATGAGGGAACTTTAAATCCTGTCCTCCGCCATGGATATCAATCTTACCATCCTTGAATAACTTATTGATCATGACAACACACTCAGTATGCCATCCTGGTCTACCCTTTGACCAAGGCGTATCAAACTGAATACCTTCATCTGTCTTCTTCCATAATGCGTAGTCAGTTGTACTTTCTTTCTTCTTGTCATCAACAGAAAGAGTACGATCACTTGCACCTGCAATCAAATCTTCTACTTTAATACCTGATAACATACCGTATTCCTTAACCTTAGTGACACGGAAATAGACATCTCCATCTACTTCATAGGCATAACCCTTGTCAATAAGAGCCTGGATAAAATCAATGATTTCAGGCATAGTTTCAGTCACTCTTGGTTTATATGTAGGATCTTCAATATTTAATCCTGCTCTTACATCTTCATATGCCTTGATATATTTATCAGTGAGTTCCTTTTCTGTAATACCTTCTTCTTTAGCGGCTTTGATGATCTTATCATCTACATCTGTATAGTTAGATACAAAAGTCACATCATTCCCTAAATATTCAAAAGTACGTCTTAATACATCAAATACGATCATTGGGCGTGTATTCCCAATATGAGCATGGTTATAAACTGTAGGACCACAAATATAGATAGAAACTTTACCTTCTTCTATTGGCTTAAATTCTTCTTTTTTGTTTGTTAATGTGTTAAATAATCTCATAACATCCTCCTCAAATAAAAAAAGCTCATGATAAAGACGATCCACCTTACCATAGCTTTTCACTCTTAACGCAAGTCAAACGTTCTTTCTTTCAAAAAGACTCAGATGGGTGCATCCTAGAACCTCCCACTAGATGCTTTCACCATCTCATCCTCGCTGTAAGCTTCTTGTTCTATTCATTCTCATCTATAATTTATTTCACTATATCAAATTATCGCCTATTCTTCAAGACAAACGCCGTTCTTATTTCTTTGTATCAGTTAATTTTTTTGAAAGCTTCTCGAGTCCCTTAGATGTGAGAGAAAGACTTTTGGCTCCAAAATCTTTTAAATCATTCATACCATCCTTGAATTCTTCTGTCTCTGTGACCTTTTTTATACCCTCTTTTGCTTTCTTATAAGTGTCTGATTCAGAAATAGTGATTGCTGCCTCTTTCGCACGATTAACACATTTATTAATGTTCTCTTCACTTAATATTTCTTCTGTATTCTCTTTTACCTTCAAAATACCCTTTTGTACTTCTTCACTTTCAGCAAATTCTTTAACTTTGTCTAATAAGCTCATATTCATCATCTCCTAAAAACGAAAAGATGGAGGAAATCCTCCATCTTTGTATTAACCAAGTAATGAACCGAATACTCTTAAGTATTCATCTGCTGAACGATCCCAGTCTAATTTTTCAGTCATAGCACGATAAATCAAACCATTCCATTGATCTTTTTCATCATAGTAGATATGTAATGCATAATCAATAATGTCCATCATTTCATGCGCATTATAGTTAGCAAAACTGAATCCAGTACCAGTACCATCAAATTCATTAAATGGCTGTACACTGTCTTTTAATCCACCTGTTTCTCTTACAATAGGAATTGTACCATAACGTAATGACATCATCTGAGATAATCCGCATGGTTCAAATAATGAAGGCATTAAAAACATATCACATCCTGCATAAATACGACATGATAAACCAAAATCATACTTTAACTGTAATGAAATCTTTGGATTACCAAATCCAGCAATTTCTTTTAATGGTTCTTCATATTTCTTATCGCCCGCACCAAGAATAACAAGCTGAACCTTTCTCTGTAAAAGTTCTTCCATGCGGTTAAGAATCAAGTCTAGACCCTTTTGCCATGTTAATCTTGTAACGATACCAATAAGTGCTACATCAGGATCCTGTGGCAATCCCACTTCAGCCTGTAATGCAAGCTTATCTTTTACCTTTTCTGTATAAACGCTATTTGCATTGAAATGGCAAGGGATATTTGGATCTGTTTCTGGATTGTTTGTATCATAGTCGATACCATTTAAAATACCATAAAGATCATCACGACGCATAGCAAGGATACTCTGTAATCCTTCACCATAAGCATCTGTTAAAATCTCCTGAGCATATGTTGGAGAAACAGTTGTAATTGCATCTGAATAAAGAATTGCTGCTTTCATCATATTCATGCAATCATCATTGCGTACATTACCATTGTAATATAAGTAATTATCTAAACCGAATAAGTCATTCAATAAGAATGGATCACATTTACCCTGATAAGCGATATTGTGGATTGTGAAAGTTACTTTCACATTTCCATAATAGTCATAATAGCAATATCTTTCTTTATAAAGAGGCGCAATCATTGCCGCCTGCCAGTCATGTAATGATAAGATATCTGGCATGATATCTAAACGAGATAAACATTCAAGAACTGCAAAGTCATAGAATGCAAATCTTTCATAATCATCATCATAACCATATAAACCAGGTCTTCTGAAATACTGTTCATTATCTACAAAGAAATAAGTCACACCTTCATATACTGCTTTAAAAACACCACAATAGCATCTTCTCCATCCTACCCATAAATAGAAGTTAGTCACATATTCAAGTGATTCAGGGAATTTAATATCCTGATACTTTGGAAGAATGACATAACATTCATGTCCTTTTTTCACAAGTTCCTTAGGTAAAGAACCGATAACGTCAGCGAGTCCTCCAGATTTAATATAAGGAAGTGCTTCACCAGCAGCAAAGACGATTCTCATTAGACAATGTCACCTTCTTTAACATACAATGGATCAGTTGGATCACCAAGAAGTTCTTTTACATGTTTAACCTTAGCATCCTTATCCATAATGACATTTTCAAGATGAGCACCTGCTTCTACTGAAGAACCACTGAATAAGATTGAGTTCTTTACAACAGCACCTTTACCAATCTTAACATTACGTCCTAAAATACTGTTTTCTACAGCACCATCGATAAATACACCGTTTGCGATATATGAACTCTTAACTTCAGCATCTTTTAGATACTTTGAAGGTGGTGTATCGTTAGTATTTGTGAAAATTGGCCAGTTAGACTTGAATGCCTGAGTTGATACATCAATATCAAGGAATTCAAGAGATGTCTTGAAGTAAGCTGCATATGAATCAATGCACTTCGCAAATCCTTTATATTCATA
The DNA here is from genome assembly GCF_042651925.1 of Catenibacterium sp. GCM10023432. Lineage (NCBI taxonomy): Bacteria > Bacillati > Bacillota > Erysipelotrichia > Erysipelotrichales > Coprobacillaceae > Catenibacterium > Catenibacterium sp. GCM10023432. The sequence goes on from NZ_JBHSEB010000023.1 coordinate 11,490, forward strand.
AGCGTTGATCTTCATTTCATCTTTTAGATAGTTTAAAGTATCTCTTAAATCATAGAATACAGATACTTTCTGTGCTTTATTGAGCATCTTAATTAATGCTTTTCTATTAATAACATAAGTTTCAAGTGAGATTGAGCGATCCTTGCGATTACCTTTGTTTAATTCAAAATCAACAACCTGCTTGTCCTTAATCTTTAAGAAGTCAGAACCAATAAATGCTTCATTTGCATTCTTAATCTTCTTATAAACAACAGTCACATCACAACCAGATTTTTCATGTGCTTCTACCACATCAGAGAAATCCATTGTAGTAATAATATGTGCTGGAGAAATCACTACATAATCAGCAGTAGATTTTTCTAAGAATGCAATATTTTCTAACATATTGTTGATATCATGGTTGTACATAGTGCTGTTTGCATACTTTTCATCATATAATAATGAAATACCACCCTTTTTAGAGTTGAAGTTCCATGCATTACCAGAACCAATATGTTTTAATAATGATCTTGGTTTTTCCTTTACTAAAATACCTACTTTATCAACATTAGAATTTGAAAAGTTAGATAATACAAAGTCAATAATACCATAACGACCCAAGAAGCTTACTGAAGCAACTGGACGTCTTTCTGTTAATCCTTTCAAAGATATATCAGTATGTAAATTGATTAATCCTACTACATTTGCCATTTGCTCTTCACTCCTTATCTGCTATTGCCACTTACTAAAGCGACTTCTTCTGCTTCTTCATTCACAACTGTTCCAGCTTTGATCACAACGCCTTCATCAATAATTGCTTTCTTGACAACAGCGCCTTCTTCAACAAGAACACCAGGCATTAATACTGAATCAATAACCTTAGCACCTTCACCAACGTTAACATTGCTGAATAGAACTGATCCTTCAACTTCACCATTTACAACACATCCCTGTGTTACAAGTGAATTCTTAACACTTGCCTGTGCACCAATTAACTGAGGCTTACCAAGTGTATCTTCTGAATAGATCTTCCAGTCTTTCTTGATGTTATAAAGGTCAAGTTCCTTATCATCAAGAAGGTCCATATTTGCCTGCCATAAGCTTTCAACAGTTCCTACATCTTTCCAATAGCCATCAAAAGTCCAAGCATATAATTTCTTCTTATCTGCAAGCATGCTAGGGATAATATTCATACCAAAGTCGTGCTTACTATTTTCATCTGCAGCATCTGCGATAAGGTATTTACGTAATTCTTTATAATTAAAGATATAAATACCCATTGAAGCCAATGTTGATTTTGGCTTTTCTGGTTTTTCTTCGAATTCATAAATATAGCCTTTATCATCTGTATTCATGATACCGAAACGACTTGCTTCTTTTAATGAAACATTTAATACCGCAACTGTTAAATCTGCACCTTTTTCCTTATGCACATTTAACATTTCTTCATAATCCATCTTATAGATATGGTCACCAGATAAGATTAATACATATTCTGGATCATGCTGATCCAAGAAGCTAATATTCTGATAAATAGCATCAGCTGTACCTGCATACCAAGTTGCACCAACTTCGCCTCTTTCACGTGCTGGTAAAATTGCAGCAAGTGAGTTATTACCATCAAGCCCCCACTTAGAGCCTGCACCAACATAAGTTCCTAATAGTACTGATTCATACTGTGTTAAAACACCTACAACATCAATACCTGAATTAGCACAGTTGCTTAGTGGGAAATCGATAATACGATATTTACCACCAAAGTAGACAGCAGGTTTAGCAACTTTCGCAGTTAATTCTTTTAATCTTGTTCCACGGCCACCAGCTAGGATCATAGCAACGATTTCTTTACCCATTTCTCTATCTCCTCCTAAAAAAATGTAATCGCTTTCTTTTATATAATCCATTCTATCACAATTAAAACAATTATGATAGTTATTAGATTCATTTTCCTTAAATTCCTTCTTTTATTATACTACACACGTGTTACATTTTAAATAGAAAAAAGTCAGACTTACGTGTAAGTCTGACTTAATAGGAATAACTAAATAGACTTGGGGTTTACTTAAGCTTTGAAAAAGTCAGGGGTGTGAATAAAATGGTACCCATAAGGAGGACAACAACCTGACAGTTGTGATACCCCTTCTGTGGGTATCATTTTTTTGTTTTGTTGTTTAAATTTTACTATGTCAAAATCAAAAAAATTCACTGATGA